>DAICZX010000026.1 GCA_027310925.1 Candidatus Parcubacteria bacterium | reverse complement strand
CACTATGAGATCGGCGGCATATCCAGAGATTCGAAACATGTCCTTTACTCCTCTTTCCCTACACAACAAAATAATCCTTTCTATCAAGAATTTTTTTTGCCGATCCTCCATAGAACCACATTTCAATTGCACTGAGTTTCTTAACACGCGAGATGCATCTAGTATAACTGTCACCCCGGCATCTCTGTAATATTTATCGCGTTCGCGTTGTGTCTTTAACCTCGCCTCATCGAAATGCCTTATGACGCAACTCATCGAAATGCCCCTCCTTTAAAATAACATGTGATGTATCCGTAACTACATTCTCACAAAAAATGCTTCCTGTATAGAAGCAACGTGCTTCATTTGCCAAAAATTGATTGATGAAAACTAAATGCCCGCTCGACTTTAAGGTGCGTACTGTTGGTACAGAGATCGAGCAGGATATCGAAACGCACCTCCGATACCAATATGCTGACTAACAAGCACGTATGTTTAGCCGTCAATATGGTATCCTCATTTATAATGGATACTGGGTCCGAGAAAGAACGTGATCACAAAAAGCTTGGCAAGGAGCTCGATCTCTTTACCTTTTCCGACCTGGTAGGCTCCGGCCTTCCTCTTTGGACACCAAAGGGTACGATCGTCCGCCAAGAGTTGGACAAATTTGTGTGGGACCTCCGTTCGAAATGCGATTATCAGCGCGTCACGATTCCACACATCACGAAGCGCAACTTATACGAGACTTCCGGTCACTGGCAGAAATTTGCTGAAGACCTTTTTAAAGTCACGTCACGCGATGAGCGAGAATATGCACTTAAACCGATGAATTGTCCGCATCATACGCAAATATTCGCTCGCAAACCTCACTCGTATCGTGAAATGCCACAACGTTACGCAGAGACCACGATGGTATATCGCGATGAACAGTCGGGAGAATTGAATGGTCTCACACGTGTACTCTCGATTACGCAAGATGATAGCCATGTCTTTTGTCGCACAACACAAATCAAAGATGAATTTCTAAAAATTTGGGATATCATTGATACCTTTTATAAGCAATTTGGATTCACCGATCTTAAGGTAAGACTCTCGTTTCATGATTCGAAAACACAAGAGAAATATCTTGGGACTTCGGATCTTTGGGAAAGCGCGGAAAATGCCTTACGCGAAATCGCTAAGGAACGTGGCACAACCTCTTTTGAGGCGCCTGGTGAAGCCGCACTTTACGGCCCAAAGCTCGATTTTCTAGCAACTGATTCCATCGGTCGCCAACATCAAGTGGCAACTATTCAGCTTGATATGAATCTTCCAGAACGTTTTGACCTTTCGTGTATTAATGAACGTGGTGAGAGAGAGCGCATCGTCATGATCCACTCCGCTATCATGGGTTCGATTGAGCGTTTCACCGCTATTCTTCTTGAGCACACGGCAGGAGTACTTCCGTTTTGGCTCTCGCCAGTGCAAGTGCGAGTACTTCCTATAGCAGAAAGACATAATGAGTTTGCACACAAAATATCTGAGAAATTAAAAACAGCGGGTGTGCGTGTTGAAGTAGATGACAATAGTGAGATGTTAGGTAAGAAGATTCGTGCAGGTAAGACTGAAAAAATACCATATCTTGTGGTGATTGGGGATCAAGAAATACAACCAGACAGTACTCTTACCATAGAAACTCGCGAGGGTAGAAGATACTCATCAAAAATCGAGTACCTGATAAGTGAACTTGTCAAAAAGATTTCATCTCGTGATAACGATTTAAATTTTGTTGAAGGTGTCACTACTGTTTTGTAAGACAATTCTGATTTACAAAAAGAGTTGAAAGTAAAGAAATCTTCTGAACGAATCGCTGTTGTCTATGTCAATATCTTAAGTAAAGAAGAAAAACACAGGGAGAGTGAAATCGGATGCCAGGAAAATGTTGAAGTAGTCTGGGAAAGAAATTATCATTGTGGATGAAGGAAAAGACGATTAATTTTGAGATTGCCAAAGACTTTTCAGTGAACCCTTTTGTAGGGTGAAGGTGGCGGAGTGTGGTGCCGTGTCCGCTTTAGCAGAATCGGCACTAATTTTTGGAATCATATGTTTCCTACTTAAAACACCTGTTAGAACTCTTTAGGAAATATCGGGCCAGTTTATGTGTATTAGAGGATAGAGGAAACCAGTGGAGAAAGCCATGGCATACCATCAGGATTGTCCGGAGATCTGGCTTAAACCGACCCCGAACATACCCAAAACTGTTCTTTTGACGTTAATCGAAAGTGGTGATATTACCGCAACCCCACGGCTTGGCGTACGTGGCCCAGATCATGAAAAGGGCTATGCGCCGGGTCAGGTTGTCACGTTGCGTGTTCGTGATGCGACAGATATCGACTTACTCGTGTGCAAAATTCGTGTTGATGGTGAAGATGGATGTGGTAAAAGCGGGATGGTGATAAAGCCGCTCAATAAACTCGCCCCAACAGATCTCAAGCGGACTTTCGTTTATAAATGTTGGCGAGAGATCCGGGAAGATCTGTCCTTTTTTGAGGGACGCCATATTTGCAAGAATGAGAAAGTCAGTATCGTGCTGTTCTCGTATCTGTAACGAAAATGGAGAATCCATGAATATAAATGACCTAATAAAAGATGGAACAGCGCGTGTCGCCACGCTTCCTCCCGGTAACTTGGAGGGTATCGATGGCATCGCGTCACTCACGCTTCCAATCCTCGCTGAAGATTATCCAGCCAAGACTGCCACTATGTGGAACGCATCTTACCGCAAGTTCGGAATATTAGATCGTAATTGTATGTTGGTTGCTAATACGAAGGATGCTCGTAATATCATTACGGTCTTCCGTAGCGACAATCGATATCGAGGCGGGGGTGTCGGTATTGGTTTTAAGGAAATCGTTGTCAATCATCTTGATGAAATGACGCCGCTTGCTCGGGCCATAGGCGCCGTCAATATCATCAAAAAATTGCACAGTGGGCGACTGATTGGCGATAATACCGACGGCATGGGTTACGTACTTAGTCTCGAGCAAGTATTTACACAGCGAAAGCGTAAGCTCGAGGGAGCTCAAATCCTTATGCTCGGCGCCGGCGGTTCTGGTCGTGCAATCGCGTTTGCACTCGCAGATCGTGGCGCGCAACTCATGATCCTGAATCGGACTGAGCAAAAGGCAAAAGAATTAGCGCAGGCATTAAATGGTTACTTCGGTGTAAATATTGCGATGTGGGGTGGACGATCACTGATTCCAAAAGTTCTTCCGCTTCAAGACGTGGTAATTTCGGTTATTGATGATATTCAGTCTCCTCTTGATGAATATTCATCGCTCGGCGATATGGAATTACCAATTACACCAAAATCCATCAACAAGAATCGAGAACAAACAGAACAATTGCTTCGCAGTGCGAAATCTGACATCATCGTTTCAGATATACGTATACGAAAATCTGAAATTCCGATGCTCATGCAAGCTCGTCAATATAAAATGTCGGTACTCGACGGAATCCCACTGGTAGTGAATCAGGGGATCGAAGCGTTTTGGTGGTTGTATCAAAACGAACTCGAAGGACTCGGGGTTGGGCGAACAGATATCGGAGAAGTGATGTGGCGTGCAGCCACTACGTAAGAACAAGGCCGGACTTAAATGTCCGGCCGTTTCCTTATCGCTTTCATGATTTTCGACAACCTCAGCTTGGAGACACACTCGTTAAACCTTAAATTACAAAACTCTCAAGTGGAGCCCAATGAAACCCGCTGCTCTAAACATGAGGATGCTCGAACGTATTCAGGTAAAAATAAAAAAAGATGACCACATGAATTTCATGTGGTCATCTCGCGTCAGATTCAGAGAATCCTGGTTTTACTCGCGATTGGGACACTCTGGACTTGCTGGATCTCCGCCCGCGGCATGAAATGCATTCCTTCGCGATATTAATTCGAGACTTGCTTCACGATGTCGGAATGCCAAATCATGCTTAAGTAGATATTGCCGTGCGCGTTTACAACGCCACTGTCGAAAATAATCCGTGTAGATGGAATGGACAAGGAAAATGGCAAAGACCACAAGGACAGTGAGCAGTAACGTTCCCAGTAATGATGTTACCATAAACCCTCCCGAGTTTAATTCCTCTCTATGAGAGCTTCATTAGAAATAACTACTCGGAATGCCAAATCATGCTTAAGTAGATAGCGTGCTTCCCGCACTCAGTCTGTGTACACTATTGCACATAATAGTGTGTGCAATCAAGTTCCGTATATGGTCGTCGGCCTCTAATCACGAGATATCAACAAGGGTTCTTGGGCGACCTAATACCCATGTTCGCATTTGGGGTGGAGATGGGTTGGATGCACAGGAATAATCTCTGGGAACAGATTTGTAATTTAATTGCGTCATACTCGGGGTACAGTAGTCAGCGTCAGTATTTTAGACCGTTTGACCCTAGAAGCTAGACCATTTTGGTTTCGCTCTCAAGAGCAATGAAGGTTGAGGGGAATAAGTGTAAATGACAAATCTGGAACGTGATAATCTAAATACTGTTATATATGCAGTTCAATCCGGCTGATATTCAAACGATAGGCATAGGCCTCGCGGCCTTCCTCACCATACTCGTCGCGATTTTTATTTTCCTCAGCACGCGTAAGGAGCGATTGGGACAAGCAATGGGGATTATGGTTGCATGTGGAGCTATGTGGTCATTGTTTGGTTTTTTGTACGAGATTGTACCAGGTCTCGATCTCGCTCGCGCGATGCGTGTTGTTTCGGGGATGGGAATCGTCTGGCTTTCAATAGCGTTAGTTAATTTTTCAACCGTCTACCTCGAAGAGCGTGCGCCTATTAGCCGATGGGGCAGAAACATGCGACTTTTCACGATTGTCGGTGGCGCGCTGCTCAGCTTCATTCTTGTCGGCGATCTTTTCGGCGGGAGATTTATTGTCGGCGATCTTGCTGGCCCGTCTCGTCAAGTACTTGCGCCAAACGCGGGCCCGCTCATGTTTGTCCTGATTGCGTTTTACATTCTTTGCATTGCAATCTCGACGGTATTATTAACGCGTCGCGTGCGAGCAAGTGTCGATAAATCCGACCGGCACCAGGCAGAGATCATATCGTTTGGTCTCATAATTGGACTGACACTCGGTGGTACTCGTTTTGTTCCTTGGTATGGTTTTGACTCTCCGCTTCTTGTGTACATGGCTGCGGGCGCCACTCCGCTTATCGCGGTTGCCGTGTTTTATTCGATCAAACGATACAAACTGTTCAACATAGAGCTCGTGGTGGCGCAGTTTCTCATCTTTGCCCTCTGGACATTCACATTCTTCCGTATGCTCTTGGATAAGACGACTGCGACAGCCATTCCCGATCTCGGACTTTTCGTGGCAGTACTGGTTCTTGGTATATATCTTTTGCGCAGCATCATCACGGAGATCCGTACACAAAAGGATCTTGCGCAGCTGACCATTGAACGTGTGAAATCCGAATTCGTCACCATAGCTGCGCACCAGCTGCGCACACCGCTTACTGCCATTCGTTGGGCATTTAGCTCTCTGTCGCCGAAAGAGGTAGAGAACTCGTTCTCAGAAGAACAACGCAGGATGATTGAGTTGGGTCGGGGTGCAGCCGATAATATGGCGTTTATCGTGAATGATCTCCTGAATGTCGCGCGCGTCTCTAATGGCGCCATTCCGTTCAGCATAGAGCCGGGCGACATACGTGAGGTAGTGCGTGCTGGCGGAAATTTATTTGAAGAAGCTGCGAAAAAAAAGAATATCCATCTCACCTTTGACCTCCCGCAATCACCGCTCCCCGCGATGTTCGATCGTGGTAACCTCGCATTTGCGGTCGAGAATCTCATTGACAACGCGGTGAAGTACACGCCAGATGGTGGGTTCATTTCCGTCCGCGCCATTCGCGTGGGCGATAAAATTCTCATCAGAGTTGCGGATACGGGTATCGGCATCTCTCAGGAAGATAGGGCGCAGCTGTTCGAGAAGTTCCACCGAGGAAAGTCAGCGGCGCTCATGTTCACCGACGGTTCCGGTCTCGGGCTTTTCATCGCGAAGAAGATCATCGAGGGGCATGGCGGTACCTTGGTGCTCGCCTCAAAAGATGGTGGCGGGACCGAGGCGACAATTTCTCTGCCCACTCACATCTCGTAATGCTTCATTTATATCCGAGGAAAAGCTTTGACATCTAAAATAATTAGTT
>DAICZX010000023.1 GCA_027310925.1 Candidatus Parcubacteria bacterium | reverse complement strand
CTTTTCCATTCTACCAGAAAAAATTGTTACTTCTTTAACCCAAGTTTCTTAATAAGAGCGTTGTAGCGACGCTTATTGCTCGTTTCAAGATAGCGCAGGTGATTGCGACGGTCAGCAACCATCTGAAGAAGGCCCCGACGAGAGTGAAAATCCTTAGGGTTCTTCTTAAGATGTTTTGCAAGTTCATCAATCTGCTTGGAAAGAAGCGCAACCTGTACATCCGGTGAGCCGGTGTCAGTATCGTGCCGCGCGGTACTTTTTATAACCACCGCCTTTTTCTTAGTCGTAAGCATGGATAAATCTATCCTACCACGCCTTACTCACCTGAGCAAGTCTTCGTTTTGGCGACTTATCGCAGTTTCGTACAATATTAGTGGTACTATTTCGGTATGCCTATTGAGGTGGTAAAACGACAATTTCTCGAGTACGTCGAGATCGAACGGGGGCGCGCGGTGAAAACCGTTGAAAATTATGATCACTATCTCTCTCGCTATTTCACCAGGATGAACATCCTGAGTGTGGAAGATATCGACGAACAGAGTATACGCGAGTTTCGCTTATGGTTGAACCGGCAACCGGGCACTAATACGGCCTCAATGAAACGCCGTACCCAGAATTACTATATGATCGCACTTCGCGCGTTTTTGAAGTTCTTGCGCAAGCGCGATATAGCCGCCATTTCCCCAGAAAAGATTGAACTTGCGAAACTTCCAGAACGCCAAATCGATCTTATCACCTCTACTGAATTGGAACGTCTTATGCAGGCACCACGTGAAGCATTTAAAAAGGAGAAAGACCAGGATAAAGCACGAATTTACTTGCGGGATTGCGCAATTCTCGAGCTTCTGTTTTCGACTGGATTACGCGTGTCTGAGCTCTGTTCGCTTAACGCTGACATCGATCTAACACGCGACGAATTATCTGTACGTGGTAAGGGTGATAAGGTTCGCGTTGTTTTCCTCTCACCGGCTGCCAAGAATGCGGTACGCGAATACCTGAAGGCGCGAAACGATATGGAAGAGGCACTTTTCGTCGACGGTAGACCACATAAGTTGCACCGAATCATCCCACGCGATGTGCAACGCCATATAAAATCATACGTTACTCGTGCGGGTATCACGAGTGTAGTAACTCCGCACACACTCCGTCACGCTTTTGCCACCGATCTACTCAGTAATGGTGCTGATATTCGCTCAGTGCAACAGCTTCTCGGCCATGCCTCCATTAACACGACCCAGATTTATACGCATATCACCGATGCCCATCTGCGCGAGATCCACAAGAAATATCATTCCCATAATCGCGATTAATTTGCCGTATTTTAACTCTACGCCCCAATTACCTTCACCTCGTCAGACGCCTTCGGCCAACTATGGAAGGATTCTGGTCATTATTTTTAGGGTAGAATAACCATATGCGCATCGTCTCGTGGAACGTGAATGGGTTACGTTCACTTGCGAAGAATAGTTATTGGGAATCCTTTTTAAGGGATACAAAACCTGATGTTTTTTGCCTTCAAGAAACCAAAGCGAGTCCGGAACAGGTGCCTGAGGCTATACTCTCCCCTGCCAGATTCTCATCATTCTTCTCATCCTCACAAGTTAGAAAAGGTTATAGTGGCGTCGCGATTTATTCAAAAATCGAGCCTTTGTCTGTTATCTACGGGATGGGAATAAAAGAGTTCGATGAGGAGGGCCGTCTTGTTGGAGCCGAATATAAAGATTTCTGGCTCTTGAATGCGTACTTTCCTAACGGTGGCCGTGGCCCTGAACGGCTTGATTATAAGCTACGTTTTTATGACGCATTTCTCGCATTCGCAGAGAAATTACGCAAGCAGAAACCAATTATATTTTGCGGCGATGTAAATACCGCACATGAAGAAATAGATCTCGCACGACCGAAAGAAAATGAAGAGAATACCGGCTTTTTACCTGAGGAACGCGCATGGATAGACGAGGTTATAAATGCCGGCTATATCGATTCGTTTCGACATTTTCATCCTCATACGAAAGAAGCCTATACTTATTGGGATTTGTTCACTCACGCACGTGATAGAAACGTTGGGTGGCGCCTCGACTATTTCTTCGTCGCAAGCGAACTCATGAGACGAATTAGGAAGGCGGAAATCTGCGCCGGTATTTACGGCTCCGATCATTGCCCTGTCTCGATAACATTATAAAGGACATTATCCACAGGAGTGTCCTTTACATTGACCTTTATCAGGGTATCTTTACTAAGGGGAGGAAGTTCTTTCTTGGATCATTGTCGATATCAGAGCACTAGACCTGAAGGTCCCCTGCATTCGCCCGCGGCGATCCGCGACACAAGCCATCAAAGCACGGTTTCCTTATGGTGAAGTGCCGGAAGTAAAACAAAAGCCACCCCCAACTCGGTTTGAGACCCAATCATTTACGCCCCCGCTCCTTTTTGTCTCAATCCACCATCGGGTGGTTTTGTTGTTTATAATTATATGATATGCAATGTTACACGTGGAACGTATTTCACTGATGCTTTTTTGTTAAAATCAGGGCCTTCAACATACATGATGTTTTTCCATTATATGCTTTAT
>DAICZX010000009.1 GCA_027310925.1 Candidatus Parcubacteria bacterium | reverse complement strand
GTGTATTGGTATTAATGTACAAGGTATTGAACCATTACGGAGATGTTGACATATAACCAGTACCTGGTATCCTGGTAGCATCTGAAATGCCCGAAATAGGCTTTCTTTTTAGAAGGTGCGACATACATATTCCATATGATTGATTTGAAAACTATCAACACGGTGCTCGGAGAGTTCGAAGATCGTGGTATTAGCCGCGCGACGATGATTGAGGCTATTGAGAGTGCGATGGCGACCGCGTACAAGCGTGAATATGGTAAGCGCGGACAAATCGTTCATGCGAAACTTGATCTCAATACAGGGACAATCTCTTTTGAACAAATAAAAACCGTTGTGGATGACACGACAGTTCGTTTCCCCACTCCTGATGAGGAGACCGAGATTTCTGCGCGCACACATTCATTCCATGGTGAAGAGGAGCATCTTGCTGAGGGTGAATTAACCCGCTTCGATTCAGAAAAGCACATCCTCATCAATGATGCGAAACTTATAAAACGTGGTGTTTCCGTTGGTGAAGAGATTATTTTTCCACTTGAGCCACAAGATGACTTTGGCCGTATTGCGGCGCAGACCGCTAAGCAGGTAGTCATCCAGAAAGTCCGTGAGGCGGAGAAGCTCTCCATGATGGAAGAATTTGGTGAGAAGAAAGGACAAATTGTTGGCGGAATCGTCCAGCGCATGGAACGCGGGGCAATCTTTGTCGATCTTGGGCGCACAACCGGCATCATTCCTTATGAGGAACAAATTCCAGGTGAACGCTACCGTATTGGTGAGCGCATTCGTGCTTATCTCTATGCGGTGGACGAAGGTTTTCGTGGCGTGTATCTGCGGCTCTCTCGGGCGCACCCGCAGTTTGTGGTGAAGCTTTTTGAGCTTGAAGCACCAGAACTTGCCGCGGGATCTATCGAGGTGAAGGCACTCGCACGTGAGCCGGGTAGTCGTACAAAAATCGCTCTCGTGTCACTTGATCCTCATGTCGACCCTGTAGGTTCGCTCGTTGGTCAGCGCGGTGTGCGTGTTTCCACGGTAATGAGCGAACTCGGTGGTGAGCTCATTGACATCATCGAGTGGAACAGTGATGCGAGGGAGTTTGTAAAAGAAGCACTCTCTCCAGCGACTCCTATTGAGTTGGTGCTTGACGAAGCTGATCATCGCGCAACGGTTACCGTCGCTGAAGATGAGCAATCACTCGCCATTGGTCGTGGTGGTCAGAATGTGCGTCTCGCAGCAAAACTCACAGGATGGAATATCGATATTGTTTCAGCGGGTGGTGCCGATGTTGCAGAGTCTGACGGGAAAACAGTCATCGTCAGCCCTTCCGAAGAAGATATAGTAGAAACAGCAGGCGTTATGCCAACCGAAAGTACCGAAATTATTACGGATATGGCTCAAGAGACGACCGTGCTTCCCGCTGAGGAGGAGCTAACCAGTCTTCCTGAGAGTGATGAAACTGTTGCTGATGCAGAGGAAGATCGCGATAAGGCAAAAGACGAGTAGGATTACTGGCGCTCGTTTTGAAAAAATTTAGGAAGCGGTATACTCAGCGTACATGAATTTATTGCACGACATCGGTCCTGGTACTAAGGAAGAAATGAACGTTATTGTGGAAATCCCAAAAGGCTCGCACAATAAGTACGAAATCGATAAGAAGATGGGAATCATCAAACTCGATCGTGTCATGCATAGTGCGCAAAACTACCCTTTTGACTATGGTTTTGTGCCACAGACGCTATGGGACGATGGCGATGCTCTAGATGTCGTTCTTCTGACCACGTATCCGCTCGTGCCCGGTATTCTCGTCTCTGCCCGCCCGATCGGTATTATGCATATGATCGATGGCGGTGAGGCGGATGAAAAAATAATTGCCGTTGCCTCGGGTGATCCTCGTTACGCTGTTGTAAGAGAGATTCACGACGCAAATCAACATGTGTTGAAGGAAATTGGGCATTTCTTCGCGACCTATAAACAGATTCAGAACAAAGAAGTCGTTGTTGGGGACTTTGAAGGGCATTCTGCAGCCATCGCTGCGTACGATCGCGCGCTGAAAATGTATCGTGATTCACGCCGCACCATAAGCAGGGAATAATATGGAATACAGTGAACCCACCACTATCTCATCGAACAACACAACACCATCGGGGATGCCATCACGCAAAGCTCAATCCTGGGGGGCTATTATTTCCATCGTTATCATCGTGCTCATGGTTATTATCGGCGCATTTTATTCCTGGGGCAATAGGATTGCCCAGGAAAATGCGTTTAACGCGCCAGCAACCGTGCAATAGTAAACAAATATAAAAATCATTTTTATTTATGAACACACAAAAACAACCGCGCGCATCGATGCTTGTCCCGATGGTTATCGAGAAAAGCCAATTCGGCGAGCGTGCCTATGATATTTACTCGCGTCTCCTTAAAGACCGTATAGTTTTTCTCGGAGGCCCTATAGATGACGATGTTGCAAATCTTGTCATTGCACAACTCCTCTTCCTTGAGGCCGAGGACCCAAAGAAGGATATCCTGTTCTATATAAATTCTCCGGGCGGTTCTGTCACATCGACCTTAGCGATGGTTGACACCATGAATCATGTAAAGCCAGCCGTTTCGACCGTGTGTGTCGGTATGGCGGCTTCAGGAGCCGCAATCCTGCTTTCTGCGGGTGAGAAGGGTAAGCGTTTTGCGCTCCCGAATGCCGAAGTAATGATCCACCAACCACATGGCGGTGCCGAGGGCCAAGCGACAGATATTGAGA
>DAICZX010000065.1 GCA_027310925.1 Candidatus Parcubacteria bacterium | reverse complement strand
GAGAATAAGAAACGAGCCCCAATGTGATTCGTGTGGCGGAACTGGATTTCTTTTTAGCCACCCACCATTTGCATATTGATAAAAATCATCCTGGGGCCGTGTTGTGGCGTCAATATCGCGTGCATCAAATCCCCACCCTTTTTTCTGCATGTTCACTATAGTATATGAATTTTTTGCCTCATGCTATCTTTTCCTTATGATTCTCGAGGAAGCACGAAAACGCTATATCGATTTTTTCGTAAAGCGCTGGCATGTTCACATTCCTTCGGCTCCTATTGTGCCAGAGAATGATCCAACGACACTCTTCATCTCAAGCGGTATGCAACCTCTCGTGCCGTACTTTCTTGGACTCCCGCATCCGGAGGGGAAGCGGTTGGTTAATTCGCAGACCTCATTTCGCACCGAAGACATTGAGGAAATCGGTGATAATCGGCATACGACTTTTTTTGAAATGCTTGGTAATTGGTCTTTCGGTGATTATTTTAAAAAAGAGCAATTGCCGTGGCTTTTCGAGTTCCTTACGTCCCGCGACGAAGGGCTTGGGCTCGATTCGCGAAAACTTTTCGTAACGACTTTTTCCGGCGATGCAGAAAGCGGCATGATGGTAGATGCGGAATCGGTTGGGATTTGGAAATCGATTGGTATCGCTGACGACCATATATTTTCTTATGGTGCACGAAAAAATTGGTGGAGCAGGGCAGGAGTACCAAATAAGATGCCTGTAGGAGAGATCGGCGGTCCAGATTCCGAGGTTTTCTACGATTTTGGTACACCGCATGATGTGAGATTCGGGGAAGAGTGCCACCCGAATTGTGATTGTGGCCGTTTCATAGAAATCGGCAACTCTGTCTTCATGCAGTTTATTAAACAGCAGGATGGAAGCTTCAAGGAACTGCCAATGAAAAATGTCGATTTCGGTGGCGGCCTCGAACGCCTTGTAGCGGCGACACGCAATGATCCAGATGTTTTCCTCATTGATGTATTCAATACGGCGCGCATCATGCTTGAAAGGCGTTCAGGTAATCCCTATGGCTCCAGTGCACACATAATGCGCTCATTCCGTATCATCCTTGATCACATACGTGCGGCCTCGTTTCTCATTGCGTCAGGCATTCGCCCATCCAACACCGAGCAGGGCTATGTATTGCGCCGACTTATCCGCCGATCCATTCGTGAAGTTGGAAAGCTCGGCATCAAGGATGCTGTGCTTGCTGATATTTCAGAAGAATTTGGTGCGGTGTACGCAGGTACTTACTCATTTGTATTGGAAGCAACAGAAGTTATTCGTGAAGAACTTGAGAAAGAGGAGCGCCAATTTAAGAAAACGCTTGAACATGGTCTACGTGAGCTTGAGAAAATGGGGAATCATGTGGATGCGTTTACGTTGTTCACTACCTATGGATTCCCCGTGGAACTCACCATGGAAATTGCTACGGAGCGTGGCGTTTCGGTTGACCTCAGTGCAGTGCAAGAACAAATGGAAAAACATCGTGTTCTCTCTCGCACAGGTGCCGCACAAAAGTTCGCAGGCGGACTTGCCGATCATATGGAAAAAACCGTACGCTATCATACTGCGCATCACCTTTTGCTGAAGGCGCTTCAAATGGTACTCGGTCCAGACGTGCATCAACGCGGCAGTAACATCACAAGCGAACGGTTGCGCATCGATTTTTCTTATGGACAAAAAATGACGCCAGAACAAAAAGCCAAGGTGGAAAAGATCGTGAACGAAAAAATTATCGAGGCGTTACCAATCACACGTATCGTGATGAAAAAAGACGAGGCCGAAAGACTTGGTGCTGACCACGAATTTGGTGCGAACTATCCAGAACAAGTAAGCGTATATTCAGTGGGACCAAAAAGCGCGACCGAGGCCGATCCGAGCTTCTCCGAAGCATTTTCGATAGAATTCTGCGGTGGTCCGCATGTTCGCAATACCGCTGAACTTGGTACCAATGGTGCGCGATTCCGCATTCTAAAAGAAGAGGCATCTTCTTCCGGCATTCGTCGCATCAAGGCGGTGTTAGAATAAACGCATGGATTTTTTCCGGAGTAAGAAACGTACGGAATCGATTGTGCTTATAGATGTCAGTGCGAATTCGGTCGCGGGAGCATATGCATATTATGTGGAGAACGAGTTGCCCTTGTTGCTTTACACGCGACGTTTTCCAATTGAGGTGCGGGAGAATGAATCTCGAGAGCGAGCCATGTTTCGCGCACTCCAAATACTTGGCGCCACACTAATTCGCGAAGGCGCTCCAGCCCTCATGCGTGTAACCGGCAGCGGGTCCGCAGACGGTATCCTTGTTTCAATTGACGCACCGTGGCAAAAAACATCAGTACATATTGAACACATTGAACAAAGATCCCCCTTCCTCTTCACGAGGAGCTTGGCTGTTAAAAAATTGGAAGAAACCAATGTCGTTATCCCTGGGAAAATTCTTGCCGATGAGAGCATTATTGGCACTATCCTGAATGGGTACGAAACTGGCGATCCATATGGGAAACAGGCACACCGCGCTTCGATTGTCGTCCTTACTTCACTCATTGATGAGAAAATTGCTCATGATGTCTTATCGATTCTTCAGGGCCTTTATCATACTAGGCGTGTCCTGCCCATCGCGAGTAGCTCGTTGCGTTATCAGGCGATACGCAGAGTGTTTCCACATGAACACGATGTGCTCATCGTCGACACGACACTACCTTTGACTTCTATTGCGCTCGTGCGCAAAGGCCTTCTTGTGGCCATGACCGGGGCTGGTGACCACGCGGATAATTCTTGGATGGATATCGTTGCTGCGGAACTTGCGGAACTTGCGAAGAGCTATCCCTTGCCGCGTACCATACTTCTACTTGCGCGCGAACCAGATATTTCTTTCTTTCAGCAAAAGTTTAGCACGGCAAATCTCGAAAAACTCTGGCTTTCGGATAATCCACCAAAGGTCGTTCCGATTCTTGTGGGTCATATCACTGGATTAGTACGACAGACGAGTGCCGTATTACCCGATATGTCATTGCTTCTTATGACACTTTATGGACAGCAACGGATTTTTGATGGAAAGAAATAGTTACACACTCGCACACTCGCGCTTGTACCCTATAAGCTGATATACTTCCTTTTATGCGTACCATAAATGACATTGTTCCACCGTCTCGTCGCAGAGAAATTGAATCATCAGAGAGTCATACGATATCAGATCAAAAGACGCTTCGCAGTTCCAAACGACCATCAAAGTTTCCTTACACGACGTTTATTGTCATCTTACTCGTCATCGCCGTGTCCATAGGCGCACTTTTTTACTTCTCAAGCGCTACAGTTGAGATCACACCGAATACTGTCTCTGCGGCGGTTCAGAGTTCTTTTACAGCGAGCCAAAGTAGCGGCACCTTACCATATGAGATCATAAGCGCACAAAAAATAGCGACACAGAGCGTTCAAGGGAGTGGCTCAAAAGTTGTGCATTCCTCTGCTTCCGGCATGATTACGATTTACAACACGCAAACAAAAGCTCAGCGGCTCATCGCGACCACTCGTTTCGCAACCGCATCTGGACTCATCTTCCGTATTCATGCAGGGGTAACGATACCGGGCGGCAGTCCTACGAAACCCGGCAGCGTATCAGCAATGGTCTATGCCGATCAAGCGGGGAGCTCGTATAATATCGCTCCGACCTCTTTCACCATTCCTGGATTCGTCGGATCACCGCTTGAGAGCAAAGTGTATGCACGTTCGACAGAAGCTATGACAGGTGGTGCCTCGGGAACCGTACCTGTCGTAGACCCAACGCTCGATGCCGAAACGCGTGGCGCGTTGATCAATGCCCTTACTCCAGATCTGCTTGCAAGTATTCAGACACAAGTTCCCGCTGGTTACTTACTCTTAAATGGCGCTGCAACGTCTACATTTCAAGAACTCGAGCCGGTATCGTCGTCAACGACCGGCATGGTCGACGTGAAAGAGCAGGGAACTATTACAGCGGTCGTCTTTCCAGACACGGCGCTCGCGGATACGATTGCTTCATCAATTCCGAGTCTGAGCAGTTACCAAGGTGAGCCACTAACGATCGCATCTTCCAGCAATCTCTTGCTTACAGATTTCGGAATACCGAACCCACAAGCGACATCATTCCCGTTCACGGTTACCGGCACCGTTTCGTTTATTTATACCGTTGATCCGGGTCGTATTGCGGCAGCAGTTGCCGGAAAGACGCGTTCAGAGGCTGAAGTGGCACTAACGAATTATCCGGAGGTCAAACGTGCAGTCATCATCCTCAGACCGTTCTGGAGACAGACATTTCCGCAAGACCCATCCGCGATTTCAGTCGTAGTGGGCAATCCATAGCATTGTTGTTTGTTGACGATTCTCTGGACACCTGCTAGATTAGTAATCACATCAGCATGAGTTCCGAATGAAAGACGACGAAGAAATTAAAACGGCAGTAGGTATCGTTGAAGAGATATTGCCGAATTCTCTCTTTCGTGTTCGTGTTCCTGCTGATGAGGACGGGCGATCCGAAGGGCTCGTGCTCGCTTACCTCGCAGGAAAAATGCGTTTGCACCGCATTCGCGTTCTGGTTGGCGATCAAGTGGATATGGTGCTTGATCCTTATGGAGGTCGGGCAAGGATAGTGCGTCGATTAACGTAATATTTAAAATACCTACGATGAAAGTCCGTGCATCGATAAAAGTCCAACAATCAGGAGATCAGCTCGTCCGTCGCGGCGGGCGTTTATATCGTATTAACAAAAAAAATCCACGCCGCAAGGCGCGTCAAGGTTAATTATTTTATGCGTATCGCTGGCGTTACTATTCCCGATGATAAACAGCTTGCCTATTCGCTGCCGCTCATTTTTGGCATTGGCATGACCCGTGCGCGTGAGATTCTTGACACGGTCGGTATTGCCGCAACTAGAAAAGGGAGTGAACTCACGAACAATGAGGAACAGAAAATACGTTCGCTCGCGGAATCCTTCACCATCGAGGGTGAATTGCGACGCGAAATCGGACAAAACATAAAACGACTCAAGGACATTCGCTGTGCACGCGGCGAACGACATACACGCGGATTACCGGTACGTGGACAGCGCACCAAGACGAATTCACGTACGCGCCGTGGCAACGTTCGCAAGACGATGACATCTGGTCGCCGAACGCTTGAAAAAACATAATTTACTATGGGAAAGAAACGCATTATCAAAAAGAGCGGCAAAGGTCTCGACCAGGGGCGCAAAGAACGTGCCCTCTCGAAAGCTACTAAACGACATCTCGAGAAGGGCATTCTTCACATCGAAGCGACATTCAACAACACTAAAGCTCTGCTTACTGATGAGAAAGGGAATGCCATTGTTTCTTCAAGCGCGGGCGCGCTCGGTTTCTCCGGTGCAAGAAAATCGACACCTTACGCGGCAGCAAAGATTGGGGAATTTCTCGGCGAAAAAGGTATGATGATCGGCCTTAAAGAGGCGTCGGTCATTATCCGCGGGGTCGGTGCCGGTCGCGAATCTGTACTACGTGCCTTTTCAAGTAAAGGAATTCAGATTCGGTTAATCAAGGATGTGACGCCGATACCGCACAATGGTCCACGTCCGCCCAAACCTCGTCGTGTGTAATATTTGTACAGACATATG
>DAICZX010000064.1 GCA_027310925.1 Candidatus Parcubacteria bacterium | reverse complement strand
GTGTTCATGTCGGCCAGTACTGTCATTGTGGCCTTCAACGCAGTACTATTGAGGAACAAGAAGTTATAAGCTAACGAATAAATGTAATTTTATGATGTGGGGATATGGATACGGCGATGGAATGATGGGCTACGGCCTGTTCGGCGGACTCTTCTCGCTTCTCTGGTTTGTGCTCATGGTGGTTATCGTAGTTGCCATCGTACGGTGGGTTACTGGCAGCAGGCATTGTCACTGGATGGGTGGAGAGAAGACGGCCCTCGACCTTCTAAAGGAACGCTACGCCAAAGGTGAGATTGATAAAAAAGAGTTCGAGGAGAAGAAAAGAGATCTGAATTAAAAGCATACACTCGGTTGAGTACAAATCGTTTTCCTGTCTGGAGCACGTATAATGGAATGATGCCCAGCGTATTCATCTACTTTCTCGCCGGCGGAGTTGTCACGACCGCCATTGTCCTCCTCGAAGAGAGCGGTTCTCGCCTGCTTTCGGGCTTGGCGACGCTCATGCCTGTCTTCACGTTGATAGCGTACTTTTTTATCGGCGAATCGCGCGGCGGTATGGCTCTCGGCGATCATGCAAAACTAGTGCTTGTCGGAACGCTCGTAGCATGGATTCCGTACATGCTCGTCATCATATGGCTCGCACCACACGTGAGCACCTACGAAGCCGTCGGCGCGGGCCTCGCGGTCTTTTTGGTACTTGCAGTCGTATTCCTGCTTCTCACTCAGTATTACGGATGGTTCCAGTAATATCCACTCCTGCATGGATACCTTCTTCATTCTTTCCGCAAAATATCTCTACATTCTCCCGATACTCATCCTCGGCGGATATTTCTTTACGCGTAAATGGCCCGCACAGAGGCGCATGGCACTGTTTGCCATATCGGCTGGAGTTCTCACCTATGTCATCGGTCTCATCGCGAGCCATCTCTATTATGATCCACGCCCGTTTGTAGTCGGCCACTTTACGCCGCTCATCCAGCATGCCGCAGACAATGGCTTTCCTTCCGACCATGCGCTCCTAGCGTCCGTCCTTGCGATGGTCGGTCTCTATTGGAGCTGGAGGCTCGGCGCAGTGCTCTGGGCAATTGCCATCGTTATCGCCATCGCCCGCGTCTACGTTGGCGTGCATCACCCAATCGATGTTATTGGTAGCATGGTCATTGCGGTCATCGCCACCTCATTCGTTTACGTTGTAATGAAATATGTCTCGCATAAAACAATTTCTTAAAGAAGAAAAGAACATTCACCTCGTCTTTGAGGTGAGCCTTATTCTCAAGGCGATATTCGCCACATTTGAAATACTGGGCGGCATTTTTGCTTACTTTATCAGCCAACAATTCCTATTGAGCGTCGTCAGCACGATTACTGCCGACGAACTCGCGGAAGACCCGCGAGACCTGATTTCCAATTATTTTCTGCACTCGGCGCAAAACCTCTCCATCAGCACACAGCACTTTACTGCGTTTTATCTGCTTAGCCACGGCGTCATTAAATTGTTTGTAATCATCGGACTCTTGCGGAAAAAGCTCTGGTACTATCCGACCGCATTAGTAGTTTTCGGGCTCTTCATCGTTTATCAGCTCTACCGATTCAGCTTCACTCACTCCATCTGGCTATTGCTTCTGACCGCCTTAGATCTCATAGTCATGTGGCTCACCTGGCATGAGTATAAGTATCTGCGGCGTAGCGTTACGTCACCAGTCATATGAAAAAGCCTAAGATAATCGGTATCATTCTCATCGTAATTACTGGTCTGCTCAATTTCCACATTCCGCATTTCCTGATCGAACCGAACGATCTCTCCAGCGCAAGTCGTATTCTTGAGATTGTTTATCTAATCAATTTGCTCGGCGCTTTCGGTGCCGCCTTCGGCATCTATCGCGACAAGCGCTGGGGGTGGCTTCTCGGTATTGGCGTTTCCATACTCTCGGCCTCGCTGTGGCTCGCGCAAGAAACCATCGGATTGCCTGGCCTGCCGCAGCAGTGGTTTGAGCCGAGCCGCATTGTCTCGCTCGTCATCGAAGTGATCTTTGTTATTGTAGCTGTACGGCAATTACGAATTAAGATGTCTTCCAATACTGAACTATGAACAAGCTCGCTGCCATCGTTGTAATTATCGTCATTGTCGCGGGCGGCATCTTCTTTGTACTTCAAGTGCAACCTCAAACCACCTTACCCACAACAATTCCTCCCGTCGCGACCGGCACGCCGCCGACAGCTTCGGGCACTACGACACCACAACCGCTCCCGGCACCTTCTGCGAAAGGCGTCGTACGTGGTCAGGTTCTCTTGGGTCCGACCTGCCCCGTCGAGCGCGTCCCGCCGGACCCGGCCTGCGCCCCGAAACCGTATCAGACAACCATTCGAATCCAACCCGTCAATCCGTCTGCAGCGTATATGACGATCTCAAGCGACGCCTCGGGGATGTTCACTACCTCACTCGATCTAGGGTCGTATACTCTTCAGGCACAAAGCGCGAATAATTCCTATTATCCGCATTGCAGTCCAGTACAAGTCTCGGTCTCTGCCGGTCAAAGCCAAAATGTCACCATCAATTGTGATACGGGGATACGCTAGTGGTGGGATTCCAATTGACCATCGCTTGGCGAAGCGTTTTCTGTTACCATAGTTGGGTATGATTACTGCCGAGCAAGCAACTAAGCGATACCTACAGAACTCCGTCGAGGCCTTTTTGCAGGGCGCACAGAATGAGAACTGGATCATGGGCGTGATAGGCGCATCCGCGACGCCAGAGTCGCTACAAGAAGCGCTGCAATTTTTTTCATCGGCGTACCAAAACACCGAGCGCTTTCAATTCTTGAAGAACGCCTACGCGACGGCGTAAGCATACCCAACCCCATATGGCTAACGAGAGACAATTCACGCTCGTCGCGAATTCAAAAGAACACTCACTCACGATCCGAGAGGCGATGGGGACGAAGACCCCCAAAGTCATGCTCAGTTGTGAGTTGCGTGGCGATGACAAAACGGCATTGTTTCTGCTGCTCGTCGATCCGTTCCTGGCATCGGTTCGCTCAGCGAACAGTTCGCAAGAACAGTCAATCAAATAGATACCCACGGGTAAACCCGTGGTCCTAGAATTCGGAGGGGTTAACTACAAGAGACGCAAGGTCTCTTGACCCGAATCCTGGCGCCCTTGGTATTCCACATACCGCTTGACGGTTGCCTCATCCAGGCCGATGCTGCTGGCGAAGTAGCCGGGCGACCAGACAACGTTCTCTTTCCAATACACCTTCGCCAACCAATCGAACTTCTTGCGCAAGCGTGACGCCGATTGGCTTTTCAGCTGTGCCACGATCGACGCGACGGAGTACTTTGGCGGTATCTCCATCACCAGATGCAGGTGGTCCTCGTCAAAGCCGATCGTCTCGATCGAGACGCCCGGCATGCTTCGCAGCAGCCCGCGCAATGTACGCTCGGTATAGGTCGTGACGCCCGGCTTCAGGCTCCGTCGGCGGTACTTGCACACCCAGACTATGTGGTACTGGAGCTTGTAGACGCCGTGTCCTGAGACCTTGTATTGCACCAATGGATTGTACCGCCGACGGGCTCATTCAACCCCGACTAAAGTCGGGGTGTTCTGCGGTGGCGCAGAAATATACGCTGCCGCGCTCGCCGCAATCGAGGACTACATTCGCGATAACGAATGGAAACAGGGCGGCATTTACTACGGCGAAATGCTCCAAGACGGCACGTTCGATATTGCGGGCACTGAAAAGCCCGATTGGGAGGACGGGAATTGGGGCGAACGGGCGAATCTATAGAAAATAGCCAATAGTCTTTCCGTACAGCTTCGCGAAGCGCTTGAGTTCGACTACGTCGACTCTCTGCTGGCCGTTCTCGACGTTTGATATGTGCGATTGCGGACGACCTATTTTCTTTGCGGCCTCAACCTGAGTCAAACCAGCTTCGATTCTGGCCTTCTTGAGACGCTCCACGAAAACTTTGTATTCCTTGGTATGGATGGATTTCCCCATACCTGTAAGCCTCTATCCAAGAACTGAATATCCAAACTTTAGATATTTATGCTATCCTTGAAACACCCCGTTTAAGGGGCCTGTTGGTAACCCCCTTCGCAAGGCCTTGAAACTAAGCTAGGAACACAAGGTCAGCCTTTATTAGCTAGTTTTAATAAGTTCATATGGATAACAACAATCAGTCGGATGGCAAGGTAAGGCACATTACGTTCGGGTTCGTACTCGCGTGGATCGTCGGGGTTCTGTTCGGCCTCTCTGGCATCGCGATGCTGTTCCAGCACGAAGCGGGGGCTGGAGTAGTCATGATTCTCGCGGCGCTCGTCGCGCTCCCGCCCGTGAACACGTTCGTAAAGAGCAAGACGAACTTCTCGCTCTCTGGCGGCTTGCGCACCACGGCCGTTATTATTCTTTTGGTCATTGGGGGTACCCTCCTGTCGCAGGAGC
>DAICZX010000020.1 GCA_027310925.1 Candidatus Parcubacteria bacterium | reverse complement strand
CCTTTCGAGATGCGAAAGGCCGGTAACGGTGGCATTGAAGTAAAAATGACTGAGAAGTGGTACCGTCCTGAAGAAATTTCAGCGATGATTCTCGGAAAATTAAAGGCTGATGCGGAAGCGAGACTTGGCGAAAAAATTACTGAAGCGGTTATCACTGTTCCAGCATACTTCAACGATGATCAGCGAAGCGCCACAAAAGCCGCCGGACAGATTGCTGGTCTTGATGTAAAACGTATCATCAATGAGCCGACGGCAGCCGCACTTGCATATGGTTTCAACAAAAAGAAGGATGAAAAAATTGCCGTCTTCGACTTTGGCGGCGGCACATTCGACATCTCAGTGCTTGAGGGGGGTGGTGACGTTATTGAAGTGAAAAGCACCGATGGCGATGCGCACCTAGGAGGCAAGGATATCGATCAGAAAATCATTAATTGGATCGCAGGTGAATTCAAGAAAGAAAGTGGTCTTGACGTACTTGGCGACGCGCTTGCGCGCCAGCGCCTCGATGAGGCTGCAGAGAAGGCAAAAATCGAACTTTCAAGCGCGATGGAGACCGAAATTAATATTCCGTTCCTTACGTCCGATGCCTCGGGTCCGCGTCATTTACTCATCAAAATGACCCGCGCAAAACTCGAAGATCTCGCAGGAGAATTCATCGACCGTGCTATGGCTATCACAAAACGTGCAATGGAGGCATCGCCTTTTAAAATAGGAGAAATCAATGAGGTAATCTTGGTTGGCGGGCAAACGCGTATGCCAGCTATTCAAACGGCTGTTGAAAAATTCTTCGCCAAAAAACCGAATATGAGCGTGAATCCAGACGAAGTCGTTGCCATCGGCGCGGCCATACAGGCAGGCATTCTTCAGGGCGATGTCAAAGATATTCTCCTTGTCGATGTTATTCCGCTTTCGCTTTCTATCGAAACAATGGGCGGCGTTGCGACGAAACTCGTCGAACGCAATACCGCGATACCAACGAGCCGTTCTCAGACATTTTCGACCGCTGCCGACAATCAATCTTCGGTCGAAATTCATATTACGCAGGGTGAACGCGCAATGAGTGCTGATAACAAGTCGCTCGGCAAGTTCATGCTCGACGGCATCCCACCCGCCCCGCGTGGAATGCCGCAAGTCGAAGTGACGTTCGACGTCGATGCCTCGGGCATACTCACCGTAAAGGCGAAAGAGAAAACAACTGGAAAGGAGCAGAGTATCCGTATCGAAGGATCGACCGGGCTCTCAAAGGGGGATATTGATAAAATGAAAGCAGATGCCGAGGCCCATGCGACAGACGATGAAAAACGTAAGGAACTCGTTGAGACACGCAACATTGCTGATCAAGCTGTTTATGCCGCTGAGAAGGCGGTGAAGGAAAACGGTGAAAAAGCCGGAGCCGAGATCGTAAAGGAAGTGCAGGATAAGATTGACGCATTAAAGACTGCGCGAGCGAGCGAAGATTCATCCACGATAAAGTCTGCGACCGATACGCTTTCACAAACACTCTCTAAAATAGGTGAAGCGATGATGAAAAATCAAACGCCGTCTGCCTCGGGCGCTGATGGTCAACCTCCTCCCGACACCACGGAACCTACGGATGCCGAGTTTAAAGAAAAATCGTAACCCTTACACCCACTGGATGTAAGGAGAAGCAGGTTACATTCGCTTAATCTCCCGTTGAACTGAAGGCCGTCGCCGGTTTATTCCTCCCAGCAGTTTTAGCGGAAGATACTGTATTTTGCATACAGAAAATAAGGAGCGTATAATTACCACATCATGCCAAAAGATTACTACACCGTGTTAGGCGTCGATAAGAAAGCGAGTAAAGACGATATCAAAAAAGCATTTCGAAAACTCGCGCATAAGTATCATCCTGACAAGGGCGGTACTGATGAATCAAGATTTAAAGAGATTACGGAGGCGTATGCAGTTCTGAGCGATGATAAGAAACGTCGAGAATATGATGCGTATGGTCAAGCATTTGCCGGTGGTGGCCCCTCAAGAAGTTCCGGGAACCCGGGCCCGCAAGGCTTTGGTGGATTTGATTTCAGCCAATTTCAGCAGGGCTTCGGACAAGGCGCGGAATTTGATTTCGGCGATATTTTTGGCGATCTCTTCGGGGGTGCACGTGGTACTCCTGCCCGGACGTCTCGTGGTCGGGATATTTCCATTGACTTAGAAATTCCATTTAAGGATTCTGTATTCGGCACCACACGTGTTGTCCTAATAGCGAAAGTTTCAACGTGCAGTCTCTGTCACGGCACCGGCGGGTTACCGGGCACCGAACTTATAGTTTGTACGACTTGTAACGGCAGCGGACGTATTCACGAAACACGCAATTCTATTCTTGGGCAATTTACGAGTGTGCACGCCTGTACGGTCTGTGGCGGCAGTGGAAAAATACCAAAAGAAAAATGCACAGAGTGTAGAGGGCACGGTGTTCGTAGAAAAGAAGAGGAAATTAAAATTGTTGTGCCTGCCGGCATTGATAACGGTGAAATGATACGTTTGCCGCAACAAGGCGAGGCAGTTAGGACCGGCATCGCGGGCGATCTCTATGTGAAGATACATGTGAAGCCTCACCCGGTTTTTCGACGCGAAGGATCAAACCTAGTAATGAACCTTCCGGTGAAACTCTCCGACGCGCTTCTTGGCACCATTGTTCCTATCGAGACCCTGGAAGGAAAGGTGCTTGAGGTCAAGATTCCCCCGATGAAACGTGCGGAAGAACACCTGCGCATTGCGGGTAAGGGCGTTCCGATAGATAACAATCGCGGTGATCTTATCATTCGTCTTGAGGTCGCGCTTCCTCACAGACTTTCTGGCAAAGTGAAAAAAATCGTTGAAGATTTGAAATCTGAAGGGCTCTAACTATTCGTATATACTGACGGCATGATCGCCACGACGACCACGGGTGCTATTACCCAAGTGAATGCGCTCGCGACCCATACGGCACTTTCGGTATGGAGTGTCGCAAGTGATTTTCTCATTGTCCTCATTCTTCTTTCAATCTTCTTCCTTTTCGCATGGTATGTCGGACGTGGCCCTTTCGTTGCCGTTTTGCTTGCATTCTATAGCGCGTACGCAGTTTATGTCGCATTTCCGTACCTTTCCTATCTCCCAAGTGCGCCCGCATTAACCGCACTACTCGCGCGCATCGGTTTGTATATGGGACTCACGTTTGTGTTCTATGTGGTCTTACGACGCGTTGTCGTTTCTGATTTTCTCGATATCGGTCTGTTTGGACTCATAGCGCTCTCGTTCTTTGCGGCGGCATTCTTGCTCGCGCTCGCATATCACATATTTCCAGTCGCTTCGTTTTACCACTTTACGCCCGCTACCGGCATCCTTTTTGCCCCGAAAAGTCTCTTCTTTTGGTGGTTTATCGCTCCGGCTGTCGGACTCTTCTTCCTCGCACGGTAATGCTATAGTTTTCGCATGACTTTCGCCGAAGAATTAAATGAGCGCGGACTTGTAGAATGTTTTTCCGCACCGATAGAAGAGATCCTTGGTACGTCAAGAACGGTTTATTGGGGCGTCGATCCGTCAGCAGACTCAATGCATGTCGGCAATCTTGCCGTTGTACTCCTCATGAAACGCCTTGGCGAGGCGGGGCACAAACTCGTTTTCCTTGTGGGTGGCGGTACGGGCATGATTGGTGACCCTAAGGAACAAGGGGAACGCCCGATGCTTGATGTGAAAACGGTTACGGCAAATACACGCGCGTTGAAAAAACAACTAAAAAAAATACTTGGAACGTTGTCATTTACAATCGTTGACAACGCCGACTGGCTTATGGGCGTCAAGCTCGTGCCGTTTCTTCGCGATACCGGAAAATATTTTACCGTCAATGACCTAATTAAGCGCGAAATCATCAAGAAGCGTCTCGATACACTGGACGAACATATATCCTATACCGAATTTACCTACACGCTTCTTCAAGGACTTGATTACCTGACGCTCCATCAGAAGTATGGTGTTGATCTACAGGTCAGCGGAACCGATCAATGGACCAATGCACTTTCCGGTGTTGACCTTATACACAAGAAACTCGGCAAAGATGTGTATGCGTTTACGACACCGATTGTCACTGATGCTGCCGGTAAGAAATTTGGTAAGAGTGAAGGTAATGCGATTTGGCTCGATCCAAAGAAAACATCCCCATTCCGCTTCTATCAATTCTGGATGAATCTTCCAGACGCACGCGTGAAGAATTACCTCAGTGTGTATACTTTTTTACCATCCACTGAAATCGAAACGCTTATGAAGCTCCATCAGCGCAACCCTAGTGATCGGCAAGCTCAGGAAACGCTTGCGCGGATTGTAACCGAGATCGTGCATGGTCCCGCTGCGGCGGCACAGGCGACCGCGGCAACCGACGCACTTTTCGGTGATACTTCTTTTCACCAACTTTCTCGCGAGGCACTTGCCGTCGTGCTCGCTGAGGCACCTTCAGTAAAACTCTCTAAACCGCTGCTCAAGGACGGTTTTCCACTTGTTGAAGCGCTCGTAACTGGTGGTCTCGCTTCCTCAAAATCAGATGCGCGACGCCTCATCGAAGGGAAGGGTATTACACTTTCCGGACAGCCGATTGCTGATCCTGATCAGAAAATTTATTTGGGCGATCTCACAAGCGGCTACGCTCTCGTGCGAAAAGGCAAGCAGAGTGTGCTCGTCTTGGTTTTGAAATAAGCACGGAATCCGCTATAGTAGCGGTATTGCGTCGGTGGCGGAGTGGTCAATCGCAACAGGCTGTAAACCTGTCGGGCATAGCCCTACGAAGGTTCGAATCCTTCCCGGCGCACCTCTAGCGACTTAGTAGTCGCAAACGTTCGGTTTAACTCGAATATACGCCCAAAAACCGGGGTTCCAAAACTCGTTTACGCATGCTACGTGGTACATGCACTTGACAAATTAGTATGCATATCTAATAATAAAATCGGATAGTCACCAACAACTGCATAGACCATCGT
>DAICZX010000052.1 GCA_027310925.1 Candidatus Parcubacteria bacterium | reverse complement strand
ATACGGCTCGCTAGAGAACGATAGAGAGCTTCTTAAAAAAATCTCCCCTATACACTCGATCGAAAAGATAGAAGCGCCGTTGTTATTGATTCATGGCGCGAATGATCCAAGAGTTCCACTTTCCGAGGCAGAGCAAGTGGTCGCAAGGCTTAAGGGGATGGGTAGACATGTTGAGTTACTCGTATATCCGGACGAAGGGCATGGAATCGTAAAGCTTAAGAATATGCTCGATGCGTACCCCAAAGCAGTCGAGTTTTTGAATAAGGCTTTAGTCTAATAGGAATCAGCGGTAGGAAATAATCGTGTGCTAAAAAATTGATAGGGTATGTTTTTGTTGGCAACTGATTTTAAGAAAAAATTTCCGTTCCCAAAAGAAGTTTCCGAGCGGATTCGTTTCCTACTTGTGGCTGTCGCGCGTTAACCTTAATAGCCTATGCTATACTTTCTACATGAAGCTGGAACAGCTTGACCGCGCAAAAGAGTCGTTTTCAACCTTCCGAGACCGTCTACAGCCATTAAAAGTAGTTGATCGTCATGACCTTCTTCTGGAGGATTTGTTCCTCATTCGTAATCCGCGATTTAAGTTCATCAAAGATCATGCGAACGAGGTAAAGGCGTTCGCAGAAGAATATTGCGGTGGGAAGCCGATTGAAGAAGTCGGAGAGTGGTTTTTCTTTCCGTGGAACAAAACTCTTTCCCATTATCTCCCGCATGATGAACATCAAGAGATACGGACCGCTCGCAATCGCAATATTATAACTAAGGAGGAACAGCATAAACTTTACAGTCTTCATGTTGCATATGCAGGCCTCAGCGTTGGAAGTCATGGTGCGCTCACGTTCGCGCTTATGGGTGGTGCGCGTCGTATCAAAATCGCCGACCCAGACGAAGTCTCGCCTTCAAACCTAAACCGCATTCGCTTCGACTTTCTCGACATCGGTCGAAAGAAGACTGATCTGGTGCGCGAATATATTTACCAATTAAATCCTTATGCCGAGATCGAGGCGTTTGATTCGGGTGTTACGGAGGAGGCAATGGATGCTTTTTTGAAGGACGTTGATGTCCTCGTTGAGGAAACCGATAATCTCGAAATAAAGATTCGACTGCGTCTCGCGGCTCGTGAGCGTGGAATCCCGGTCGTTATGGCGACTGACAACGGTGACAATATCATCGTCGAAGTAGAGCGGTTTGACCTCGATAAGACGAAGCAACTTTTTAATGGCGTTATCGGTAACGTGGATTTGGAGATGTTCAAATCTTTTGCGCCGCCGGATCTGCCGAAACTCGCGACGAAGATCGCGGGCCCCGATCTCGTGACCGAGCGCATGATGAGTTCACTTCTTCAGGTCGGCCACGAAATTTATTCCTGGCCGCAACTTGGTGACGCCGCTACGCTTTCCGGCGTCGCTATTGCCTATATCTTGAAGCGGCTGGCACTTGGTCAGCCAGTGAATGAGAAAAAATGCGAAATTAGTCTTGATGCGCTCATTGATCCGGAACATCACGCACTGCATATAAAAGCGAGGCGAGAAAAGGCGCGCGCAGATTTTTTTGCCGCAATTGGACTCTAATGAATACTCTTCCCAAACATATCGAACGTATCGCGAGCGCCGCAACGCGAGCGCCCTCGGGCGATAATTCGCAACCGTGGCGTTTCATTTTCCGCGCACCGAACACTCTTGAAATCCAAGCGCTCCCCGAGAAAGACAACGCACTGTTTAATAT
>DAICZX010000048.1 GCA_027310925.1 Candidatus Parcubacteria bacterium | reverse complement strand
GTACTACACTTTCCTTAAAGTGCTTTATTGCGAAGCCACACCCCGCCCACCCTGCGGCAAGGTAGTTGATTTGAGTTATGAGACTCTCAAATCTCAACTTTCCTACACACACTGAATATCTATTGGAGTTTAAAGCGACTTCAATTCTTCTACGACAAGTGAGGTTTCGCCATTCCTGACAGAGACCTTACCTTTCATGAGGAGACAGATACCCGGCGTAATCATAGTCACATGTTGCTTGAAAAGCTTTGGGAAAACGACTGCCTCAAGCGTGCCAGTAGTGTCTTCCACGGTAATGAACGCCATCTTCTCCCCATCCTTGGTAAGGATAGTGCGCACCCGAACGACAAGCACAGGTAGTATCATGAGCATCCCTTGTCGTGGATCCTCCTTAATCTTTGCTATCGTGAGTCTCGCCTTTTTGGTTACGGATTCATAGACGTCGAGCGGGTGGCCACTCACGTAAATGCCGAGCAATTCCTTTTCCCATGCGAGTTTTTCAAGTAATGAGACCGGTCTACTGCTTTTCGGAGGTTGGAACGTTTGGAGTTGGGCGGAGGTTCCAAAGAGTGAGTTTTGCGGTGGGGTTGCGGTTGTCTCCCGATGGAAGGCGAGAAGTTTCTCAACATTCTCAAGTAGCACTCCACGCTCAGCAGTCGCTGGGCCCAGAGAGTCGAGCGCTCCACACTTGATGAGAGACTCGAGCGACTTCCGATTCATATTTCTTGAACCGACACGGGAAAGGAAATCGGAAAGCGTTCGAAAAGGGCCATATGTTTTGCGTTCCGCAATAATAGAATCAGAGATACCGTCACCAAAATTTTTAATCGAGGAAAGTCCAAAGCGGATAGAATTTCTTTCCTTTCCTGTGACCGTGAAATCACTCTCACTCTCGTTTACGTCCGGTGGAAGCACAGCGATACCCATGCGCTTAGCCTCGGTAACGAAGGTGGAAATCTGCCCCGTGTCGCCCGCATCGGCAGTGAGAACAGCCGCGAGGTATTCGACAGGGTAGTTCGCCTTCATATAAGCGGTCTGATAGGCAACCTTACCGTAGCTCGCGGCATGGGCCTTGTTGAAGCCGTATGCGGCAAATGGTTCGATAAGCGACCAAAGTTTTTCTGCTGTATTTTTAGAGAGTTTTCCATACCCGATGAAACCCTTAAGTAATTTCTCTTTCTCCGCCTGCATAACGGCAGGTATTTTCTTACCCATCGCTTTTCGAAGCGCATCTGCTTCGAGCCATGAATAGCCAGCGAGTTTGATGGCCGTAAGGAGTACGTCATCTTGGTACACAAGGAGGCCATATGAGAAGTCGAGATACTCTCTCATGCGTGGATCAAGATACTGAATGAGTTTCGGATTATGTTTCCGTTCGACATACTGGGGAATTGTCTCCATTGGTCCTGGTCGATAGAGAGCGACCATCGCGTTTATATCATGAATGGTCGATGGCTTGAGCTCCTTGAGCCAGCGAGTCATACCGGATCCGTTCAATTGAAAAGTGCCTTCCGTTTCTCCACGCGCGAGCATTTGGTAGGTCTTTGCATCGTCAATAGGAATGTTTTCGATATCAATGACAATGCCAAGCGTTTTCTTCACTCGTGCGACTGCGTCAGCGAGAATGGCAAGGTTCTTTATACCGAGGAAATCGAACTTCAGGAGCCCGACACCGCCGTACTCATCTGTAATTGAGTACATATCGTATTGAGTGATGAGCTTATCAGTACCTTTGGGGTCTGGTTGGATTGGGGTCCATTCAACCATGGGGGTTGGTGAGACCACGACACCAGCTGCGTGGACACCGACATGTCGTACACAGCCCTCGATCTGTCTCCCGAGATCAAGGATTTCACGTGCCTCATCGTCTTCGTCGTAAAGCATCTTTAGATCCGGCTCAAGTTCGAGTGCGTGGTCAATGGTCATGGGGAATCCTTGGGATCCTATCGGGATAAGTTTTGCGATACGATCGCCGGTAGTGTAGGAGTGTCCGAGTGCGCGTGCGACATCGCGTACCGCCGCACGCGCCTTCATGGTGCCAAAGGTGCCGATTTGCGCAACATGATCTTCGCCATATTTCCGCTTTGTGTATGCGATCATTTCATCGCGGCGATTATCAGCAATGTCCATGTCGATGTCTGGTGCTTTTGGGCGTTCTGGATTAAGGAATCGCTCGAATGGTAGTTTATAAAAAAGTGGATTGACGTTTGTGATACCGACGAGATAGGCAACGAGACTTCCGGCCGCAGAACCACGCGTGGTGGTGAGGATACCGGCATGGCGCGCGAATACGAGGAGGTCGGCGACGATGAGATAGTACACAGCGAAACCTTTTTCAATAATAATGCGCAATTCGTACTCAATGCGGTCGGTAACTTCCTTCGACTCCGCAAGTATACGCGATGCAATACCTGCGTATGCCTTGGCTCTCAATTCTTCATCATGATTCTTAAATCCAGGCGAAACGGGCACTGCCGGGAAGGTCAACTTGCCTAGATCAAAGGAGACGGTACAACGATCGGCGATATCCCGTACATTTGTCAACGCCTCTGGGGTTTCCTTGAAGAGTTTTTCCGCAACTTTTTCATTGATGAAGGAGAAGTCCTCGTTTTCGTTTCTACCACGTCCACCTTGCTGAATACGTCGCATAATTTCAGTCGCTTCACGGTCTTCGGGTTTCAGGTAATAGACATCATGTTGACCGACAAGTGGGGCATCATTCGCTTTCCCGAAAGCAATAATCTGCCCCATGAGCTTCTCATGTCCTTCGACAAGCGGGTGGTGCGTAATTTCAAGAAAAACATTTTTGGTACCGAATATATCTCTGAACTCGGCGAATGTAGCTGCGGCACCATCTCTATCACCCGTACGTAAAAGCTGCGCAATGTCTCCTGCGAAGGATGGCAAAAGCGCGATAATCCCACCGTGATATTCGCGCAATAATTCTTTGTCCATACGTGGGCGTTCGAAAAATCCTTCCGTCCAGGATAGGGTGACAAGTGCCATGAGGTTCTTGTAGCCCTCATTGTTTTCCGCGAGAAGGACGATACGCGAGCGTTTTGCGTCGATATTTGGATCCCGGTCTTTTCGCGAGCGCGGGGCAAGATAGGCGTCAACGCCGAGGATTGGTTTTATGCCAGCTTTGGTTGCGGCTTTGTAAAATTCAATCGCACCATGCATGTTGCCTGCATCGGTTAGTGCGAGCGCGTTCATTCCCTCTTCTCTTGCCTTCTCGACCAACTCGTCTACCTTTGGTAATGCCTGGAGGAATGAGTAGTGGCTATGTGTGTGTAGATGAACGAATCGCGAGGCCATGGGACTAGTATACTTTCTACATGAGATTCATGCTCGGGGTAGATGAGGCAGGGCGGGGTTCTTTAGCGGGACCAGTCGCAGTTGGGATAGTTGCCGTACCAGAGGGTTTTGATGTGGCACAGTAATTTCCCGGCGTTGCAGATTCGAAGAAACTGTCGGAAAAAAAACGCGAAGAACTCTTCATGTTACTTGATGCACGCGCTCAATCTGGTGACGTTCGCTTTGCGATTGAATTCGAGGACGCAGAAATGATAGACAAGGAAGGCATCGTCAGTTCTGTGCAGCACGCTCTTACGCGTGGCGTGACTATGCTTGCGCCGAACGCGTCATCAGTACAGATACAACTTGATGGGACATTGTACGCCCCACGTGAATATATGCAGGAAACTGTCATTCATGGTGATGCGCTCATCCCGGTCATTTCACTTGCTTCGGTTGCAGCAAAGGTAACACGTGATCGTCTCATGGTCGGATTGGCAGCACAGTATCCACTGTACGGGTTTGAAAGACACAAGGGTTATGGCACTCAAATGCACTACGAAATGCTCAAAAAACACGGACCCTGTGCTGTTCACCGACGTTCCTTCATTCATTCGTCTTGATTAGCGAAGCCTTTACATCGTCCGCTTGCGGTGGTGTGGTTGATTTTAAGAAAATGTAATGGTACAACTTTTGAAGTTGTGTCGAGTCTGCAAGACACACAAATTTGCTCTTTAACAAAAAAGAAAGATAGAGGATAAGGAAATGGGAATGGGAACAGGAACGAAGAAGCATCCGATGACGAGGGCTGAAGTTGCACTGAGCATCATCAGTAGCGATGGTTCTCGAAACGCTTCGTTATGCGATTTTTGTAAGAAGAGTGGTGAATGCTCAACGCAAGAATCTGTCCGCGTTCATGAGTCCTATGGAAGTTGCGGATACACATATTGCGGGAATGATCATGAGGTTGAAGAATTTCTCCGCGGGTAGGACGCCTTCCACCAACCTTAAGTTGTGCCGAGTCCCTACGAGGGATAAGCTCGGCGGCCGCTCACAAAAGCGGCTCTTTTAATTTTATCCGTCTCATGGTAATGTGTATCACATGTCAATTCGCATGCGTCATACGAGGGGTCACACTGGTAACCGCCGGTCGCATCACGCGCTTTCAGTAACGAAGATAGTAAAGGATAAAGAAAGTGGAAATTTCCGTCTCCCACACCATCTTGATGAGGTGACTGGCATGTATCGTGGTAAGCAGATCGCACCGGCAAGGGTGGAGCGTACACGTACGACGAAGGTGAAAAGTTCTTCGATAGAGCCAACGAGTGAACAACATCTGCACGAGCACGCGCATGCGGAACATGTGAACGCTGAAGCGAAAATTTCGAGAGGAATTTCCGGTAAGGTTGCAACGGGTGGGCGACCGAAGACACGTAGTGGCTTCGGCGGTGGAGCGTAGAGTGTTTTCCACGTGGCCGTATTGCGCGGCCGCTGGGTTTGTTATACTGCACGCACAGATCTTTTCATGGCGAACCGACATCTAGCACGCTCCATTGTTTTGCAGACACTCTTTGAGTGGGACACAACCCATGCAAGTGACGCAGATTCCGTTGTTATTCTTACACGCAATGTTACAGAGTTTGGCGGTGGTGATATTGACCAGCCATTTATGGAACATCTTCTTACGGGCGTACTTGCCAAAAAAGAAGATATTGATCTCGTTATCGAAAAAGCCGCTCCCGAATGGCCTCTTGAACGTATCGCTCCAATTGACCGAAACATTTTACGTCTTGGACTCTACGAACTTCTTTTCGCCGATCGAAGTCAAGTACCGGCGAAGGTTGCCATAAATGAAGCTATCGAGCTTGCGAAGACATTTGGTGGGGACTCCTCAGGCCGTTTCGTCAATGGCGTCCTCGGTGCCGTCTATAAGGAGCTTGGTGAGCCTGGGAAAGATGATCGGGGAGAGAAGAAGATAAGACGAGAAGATCTTCCTGTGGAGAAAATGGGTGGCGCAATCGTATATGCAAAACATGATGGGCAATACTACCTTGCACTCGTACACGACGTCTTTGGTAGATGGACTCTCTCGAAAGGTCATATTGAGCAGGACACCACACCTCAAATAGGGGTGGCACGTGTCATTAAAGAAGAGCTTGGCCTGATTGCTACGGTGGAAAATCAAGTCGGCGAGAACGAATACATCGCTTCGCATCCCGAGAAAGGGAAGGTACGTAAACATGTATGGTTCTTTCTTGCCTCCTGTAGCTTTGAGCCACTCACGCTCAAAAAAAGTGGCGGATTGGATGACGCTAAATGGTTCCGTCTCCAAGACATCATTGACCTAAATTTTTATGATGATATGCTCCCCATCGTCACAGTGGCCGTTCAAAAGCTTCTCGATCACGCAAGCGGTGAGCGGGCCAAGGTGTAAGTACGCATGCCTAATTTCTCTACTTTTGCGAAACAGCTCGGCCTCTCATTCATCAACCCTGATCTCCTTGTAGAGGCCTTGACGCACCGTTCATATCTGAACGAGCATCGCGAATACGCGTGGAATCATAATGAACGGCTCGAGTTCCTCGGTGACGCAGTTCTCGAGCTTGCAACCACTGATTTTCTTTTTAAGAAGTTTCCCGCCAAACCCGAGGGCGAGCTGACCAGTTATCGTGCCGCATTGGTGAATACCGTGTCGCTTGCCGAACGCGCGCAGGCACTCGGTGTGAATGATTTTTTACTGCTCTCGAAGGGCGAATCGCGTGATAAGGGTCGAGCTCGTGACGTTATCCTCGCGGATGCGCTTGAGGCGATTATCGGTGCGGTATATCTCGACCAGGGGTTCGATACCGCCGAGATATTCATTGCGAAGAATCTCTATGGCAAGATAGATGAGGTTATCGCGAAGCGTTCGTATCAGGACGCCAAGAGCCGTTTTCAGGAAATCGCGCAGGAGAAGCGCGGCATCACACCCTCCTACGAAACGCTTTCCGAAGAGGGCCCCGATCACGCGAAACTTTTCACCGTCGGCGTTTTCATCGGCCGAGAAAAAATAGCGCTAGGCGAAGGACAGAGCAAGCAGGAAGCGGAACAGTCTGCCGCCGAAGCGGGACTTGCGGCACTGCAGTGGTCCTGACGGCTTTTTCTTTTGATACAATAGCACGTAATGCTCAAGCGTCTCGAGATCGTCGGGTTTAAGTCATTCGCTAAGAAGACGGTCTTGGATTTCGCGAACGCAACAACCGCAATCGTCGGTCCCAATGGTTCGGGGAAGAGCAACGTTGCCGAGGCGTTCCGCTTCGCGCTTGGCGAGCAGTCGATGAGGAGTATGCGTGGGAAGCGCGCTGAAGATCTCATCTTGGGCGGTTCGCATTCGATTCCGCGTGCCAACCGTGCATCGGTCGCCATCACGTTCGATAATTCTCGCCGTGCCTTCAAGATAGACTTTGATGAGGTAGTGGTCGAACGCGCGGTCTTTCGTGACGGGACGAGTGAATATTCGATCAACGGTTCGCGCGTTCGGCTCCGCGATATCGCCGAACTCCTGGCCGGCGCGAATATCGGCGCGACGGGTCACCACATCATTTCCCAGGGCGAGGCAGATCGGATACTGCTCGCC
>DAICZX010000034.1 GCA_027310925.1 Candidatus Parcubacteria bacterium | reverse complement strand
ATGGGGTGCAGTCCTGGGGAGTCGGAAGCCATTATTTATAAACGGCGTCGGTACCTATTCAGTCGCGCCACTGTATTTATGGGGGAAGAAGTGGTTTATGCGATACGCCTATCGGCACGCGCAGAAAGTATTTTGCATCAGCGCTTATACCATGAATCAGATGACTCAGGCAGGAGTTTCAAGAGATAAAATGCTTGTGGTGCATTTTGGTACACCCGCATTGATTAAGCCGAGTGCAGACGAGACACATCAGTATCGTACCCAATATGCGATCTCGGCTAATCGCTTTCCAATTATCCTTACTGTTGGTGCCATCAAAGATCGAAAAGGCCAATTCGATACACTCAATGCAATCAGTCTTCTCAGGGATCGCTATCCAAATATTCTCTATATTATTGCAGGTGCCGTCCATCAGTATTCTTATGTAGAGCAAATAGAATCCTACGCCAGAGGCCATTCCATGGTCGATAATCTCTTGATCATTACTAATGCGGATGATCGGACGATTGCTTTTTTATATTCCATTTGTTCGGTATTCGCGCTCAATTCAAATACTGATATCAAGCATCATCATTTTGAGGGGTTTGGCGCGGTAATCACTGAGGCGTACCAATTTGGTGTACCGGCTGTAGGAAGTCGTGATTCGGGTATTGAAGATGCTATCCAAGACGGAAGAACGGGATATCTGACATATCAGGGAGACGCGGAGGATATAGCACAGAAAATAGAGAATGTCTTGCAGAATCGTGAAGTCCTTTCAGAGCAGGCACAGCGTGCAGGTATCGGATTTTCTTGGGAGAAAACAATTAAGACGTACATGCAGTATTATGAGAGTGAAGATGGCAACAAATGAGGACTTCAATATGAAAGAAAGCAGTGATGAGCCAATCAAGGCATTTTATAATCAGCATCACGATAAGATTCGCGACAAACGCTCTCAATCCCCGTATGTATTGCGGCGTTATGCGCACACGACGCAATATGAAGGTATATTGCAGTTCGTACAGCCTGGTATGAAGGTGCTTGATGCTGGGTGTGGCGATGGTGTGTTATCGGTATTGATGGCCAACAAAGGAGCCATGGTTACCGGGTGTGATTTCTCAGTGCCAAATATCGAGGCGGCGAAGGGATATGTCGCCGAACACCACATAGCCAATGTGGAGTTCTTGGTGGGAGATGCGGAACACTTACCGTTTCCAGATAGTTCATTTGATCTTGTGGTTAGCTCGCATGTGCTTGAGCACCTGCCGGATTTCGACCAGGGATTGCGGGAGGTGATGCGGGTGACTAAGAAGCGTGCGATTATCGCCATCCCGACCATTCTTAATCCCTGTTCTTTTGTGCAAGTGGGGCACGGCTGGTTCTATTTGAAGGGGCCAAGATCTTTCGTTGCCTTTTTCACTGGATTAACAAAGACAGCAAGGGCATTGCTAATGGGGCATGAAGGGGTGGATGAAACGTATGGGGGTACTGATGTCCCGCACATCTTTCGATTTCCGTGGATCATGAAAGAGAAGGTAAAGCGTCTCAGTTTTCATCTCATTTCGTATCAAGCAGACTGCCTTTGTTTGCCATATTTTGAATCATTGTTACCTTGTATAAAGTTTCTCGACAGATTCAAAAATAAAGAGATTTTGAAGAATCTCGGATACGGAACGACATTTGTAATAGAGAAATGAAAATTAGCGTCATCATACCGACATACAATCGCGCATCGCTTTTGTCACGTGCAGTATGGAGCGTCCCGAAAGATGTACTGGCAGAAATAATCATCATCGATGATGGCTCGACTGATAACACGAAAGAGGTCGTTGCTACGTTGCAGAAAGAAGATTCTCGTATAATCTCCGTCCCCCTTCCTCAAAACAATGGGGTGAATTATGCACGAAACTGCGGGGTAGAAAAAGCGACGGGAGAGTGGGTACAACTTCTCGACAGTGATGATGAGTATGTTCCCGGCGGTTTCGACGTAGTAAGTTCTGCTCTGGAGCGAATGTCAGGAGATATAGACATAGTCGGATTCATGACATTACGTGAAGTTGACGGCATTATGGAGCCGCGAGGGTTCCGTGTCGGAGAATCATGGAGAACATACGAGCCTTCATACGAAGAGGTCCTCTTCAAGGAACATATACGGGGCGATATTCACTATTGTATTCGCCGATCCATATTCGCTCAGGGTTACAAGTTTGCAGAATATATAAACGGTTTCGAGACGGCTTTTTTCGCAAAACTCTCAAAAGACGGGAAGAGGTTCATCTATATCAACGATGTCGTGGATATGCGTCATAGCGATGCCGGCGCACATTTGAGCGTTGAGCCGTACAAACGCTGGCCGCGACAGTTCGTTCGGGCATATCGTGAGTTCGTGATGGAACATAGAGTGGCGTTCTCCCAGAGGCCGAGCAGGCTGAGAGATTTCTACATGCGGATCGGCAAGGGGATGTTGCGCAGCTGCAATCCTCTCGGTATATGGTGGTTGCTTAAGGCAAGTCTTCCTTGATAACCGATCTCACCTTATATTCAATCTTAAAAATGAGACGGAATAAGGGGGCAATCAAAGGGAATGATTTTACCGCATGACGAAATCCTTCTGATAAAGGTTCTATTTCGCGTTGAGAAAGATCAGTCACGATACCCTGCTTCTTGAAAAATCCCGGTATGGCCGCATGCCATCGATGCTTGATGATGCCGGTTGAGAAATAATCTAGGGCAGCACTCTTATCGTAGGGGAAAAATATCCCTCGCTTTACGCTTAGGAACGGTTCCTTGAGTTGAGCCGAACGTATGCTTCCTTTGTGCTCCATGTCGACACCTCGTTCACCCTTGGCAAGGAGCTGTCGGAATACGACTGTGTTCCACAGTCTTGCCTGCAGAGAGACGCGCCAGGGTTTGTCCTGGCTTATCATGCCCACTTTGCGGTAGCGCTTATATGGCATGTCGGGTCCCGGAGCAGGGTAGAGCTGCAGGCATGCAGCCTGCTCTCTCTTCAGTAGTGCAAGAAGATCGAGAATGCGCTCAGTATCGATGCGGCGCTTGATGAAATAATCTTCCTGTAGATAGAGCATGTAAGGGTACGGGTGCATCGCGAGCACATGGAGCATATTGCTTGCCCATCCTTGATCTGGATCAATGTCAATCGTGGTAACCCTGCTGTCGGGATATACCTTCCCGTTGCTGATGATGTAGACAGGGAAAGGGCAGTCGGACCAGTAGCGGAAGAAGAGCTCGAAGAACGGTTCCCACGCATCGCTGTAGGCGTCGCAAGATGAGATAAAAATGGCGCACTCGCCTTGCAAATCTTCGTTGTTGTGTACGGGGGTCATTCTTTGCGTTTCCCAAACAGGAAGAAATTTCCAGCCTGATGTGCAATTGGCTCGTGAACCCACTCATAGTCAGGCATCCGTTCGGAAAGATCATTGAAGTAAGAGAGGTTGTCGATTTCCCTAAAGGTTTGCTGATAAGCAATCGCGATATATTTCGGCTTCTTAAAGCGCTCGAGCAAGTTCTCTCTCACTTCGAGAGGTGATTCGCTTAATGACCACGCCGCTACAAACAAGTCAGGTGAGAAGTACTCTGGGACGAAGCTCACCTCCGAAAGAAATTGCGTCTTACCAAGGGTAGATGATTTCCAGTCAATATTTTTCTTTTCGCAGAAATCGCGCAAGAAGAATTTTTGTAGTAGCAAGAATTCCGGTAAGTCAAATATCGTGTATGTCCCTATAAATCCGAGTTGGTAAAACAACCGTGCATTGCTTCCGTATCCACCCCCGAATTCGAAGATGGTTTTTAGACCGGCTAACTTAATGCCAAATACGCTTGAAAGCCGATACGCAAGATAAGCGTGATGAATTAGGTTACCGCTGCTGGAGGGGAATTCCTTATATCTAATCGGGTATCCGACACTGGTTTCCTCAAGTCCCTTTTTCCATAGTTGCCATTGCTCGGATTCCCGAAGAGCATCAAGCTCGACTTTATTCCCTGGATAGAACATCGTGTGCAGAATGATGGGCCAGTGTAGGAAATAGCGAGGATCAGACTCAAGAATCTGATGGCGGAGATTGTTTCTGAAATTAAGCCATGCATTTCTGGCAGTCGGTGCTTCGATATCACTGGAAATCTCAGGTAACGAATGGATAGCATTACGAAGTTCCTCCACGAGCATTTTTTCTCCTGGATTGAATGTAAATGGGTGCATCAACTTATGAATCTTGTGGTGCATATGATTATCTCGCATCCCAGCGTTGTTTATCAACGAAAATGGTATTGAGGTAGGTATCGGCAAAGATGAAATAACCTCGGGACGTCATGTACTCTATAATCTCAGGTATTTTGTGTACCGCTTTCGTCTCGTCATACGTAAGCGTTTCTACGCAGAAAACAGGCGGTCGACACCTAGTAAAATCGAAACTCTTAAGGACCTCGAGATCCATGCCTTCAATATCAAGAGAAACAAGGTCTGGTGGGGTGGTGGGAAAATATTCGCTGATTATGTCCATGACAGTTCTGGTCGACACTCGTATTTCTTTCGCGACAACATGTTTGCTTGTGCCAGAAAAATATTCTGCCTGAACGGAAGAGATTGTGCTTAATGCGTTATCGGACACTATATGCAAAGTCGTTTCGCCTTTTACCGTCCCGACAGCAACTCCTAATACAGTGTCACGTGGGCGAATTTTCTTGAATAGTTTTGCTAGAGCAGGATTTGGCTCAATGCATACGCCGCGTGAGCCGTTCTGATAGAAGTTAAAGGTGTTGCTCAAATGGGTCGGATGGTGAGCACCAATGTCGAGATATGCAGAATCAGTGATATTAAGAAAACGGAATGCAAATCGTATCAGCAAATCTTCGCCTGCTTGGGAAAAGCTCGACCGAGAGTCTTTGTGTAGTTTGCGGAGCGAAAGTATGAGAAATTCGATATATCCTGGGTATCGTTTTGGGTCGAAAAGATTCCGTATCTTCATGGGGGTTTTTAGATTATAACCGACATAAGCGGTTAGTCGGTATTAGATGATGTCCGGTACATGATATAATTGAATGCGCTTCCGAATAGTCGCACGATGACGCGCGCGACGACAATTCCTATCAGCCCCCAATACATTACTCCTATGACCATGACTACAATTTGGAAGACATTTCCGACAATCGTGCTGATGTATAATTCGCGCACTTTCTTTTTTGCCGAAAGGTAAGAAGTCGCAGGGCTTGCAATAATAGTGAAGAGAGAAAGGGCGTATATCTGCGAATAGGGGATTGCGATGGCGTATGCCGGGAAAAGGAGGGTGTAGAGATAAGGGGCGGCTAGTATATAGCCCGCGACGATGGTGGTGCTCGTGAGGAAGAGCCAGAACATCTTGTTCTGTATGCTCGAATGGATATCTGCCGGCTCGCGAATCGCAAAGCGCGCTTGCGTCATCGCATCGAGCATTTTGAACGGGCCCTTAATCTGGTCCGGTATGCCGGTAGCGAAGTTATATATGGCGAGGTCGGTCGCTCCCGCGAAGTGAAAGAGAAGGAGTTGGTCAAGGCTGCCGGCGATCCCGCCCAGGATGCCGATGAGGCTCAAGTGTTTGCCGTAGGCGAGCATGTGCGGATCGTGCTCTATGGTGGCATGATGCAGTTTGCGAGCGGTCCGCCAATAGGCATAGGCGGTGGCGACGAAGTTGGCGATGAAGTATGTCGCGATGAGCGAGAGCGGTTGCGGTGCGATGAGGGTGACTATGATGAGCGCGATTGCAGGGATGATGTTCGTAATGAAGTCGGCATACCATGCCTGGAGCGCAAACTCTTTCTTCCCCGAGAGGAACGGTGCATAGAGGTTGTAGCTACCGAGGAAGGGCGTCACGGTGCCGCCGATTAATATGCCGAGCCCAAGGATGAAGTTGCCGTCGATGAGATAGTAGCCGCCGAGTGCGAACGCGCCGATGAAGATGGCGAAGCTCCAACGAAGATTTGCCTTGAAGCCGTCGGCGAGCGCGCCGTCGAATCCGCGGGCGGCCGATTGGAGCACGGCTCCGCCGATGCCGCTCAGTGAGAAGGAGCTCAGTACCGAGATGATGGCGAGCACGTATTTATATTGACCGTAGATATCCTTAGGCACGTAGCGCGCCATGGCGACCGAGAGAGTGAGCGCGATGAGCGAGGCGGATACTTGTCCTGCGATAGACCAGAAGCTCCCTCGAGCGAGGTACACCATATCCATTTTGGTGTACTTCTCGCTCCAGCGAAGGATCCTGGCAAGACGATTCTTAAGGTTGGACATAGTAATTAATCACTTCTCTAATTTGCTATATACCACTCATAGGTTGTTTTGAGACCCTCTGGAAGAGGAATTTTGTGATGCCAGCCGAGCGCATGAAGTTTCGAGACATCAAGGAGTTTGCGAGGAGTACCATCAGGCTTCAAAGTATCCCAAACAATTTCTCCCGCATAGCCTACGACGTCTCGCACGCGTTCGGTAAGTTCTTTGATTGACAAATCCTCGCCGGTGCCGATGTTCACGATTTCACTCGCATCGTATTTTTTCATGAGAAAGAGGCAGGCATCTGCGAGATCATCGACATGGAGGAACTCGCGCTTTGCCGCACCAGTGCCCCATACGGTTACCGAAGGATCGTTCCGTTTCTTTGCTTCGTGGAATTTTCGCAAGAGAGCAGGGAGCACATGCGAGGTCTCTAGGTCGAAATTATCATTCGGCCCGTAAAGGTTCGTTGGCATTATCGATATGAAATCAGTGCCGTATTGCGTGTTGTAGCTCTGGCACATGACGATGCCTGCGATCTTAGCGACAGCATAGGCACGATTCGTCTCCTCAAGCGGTCCAGTGAGGAGTTCGCTCTCCGATATTGGCTGTACGGCGAATTTTGGATAGATACAGGAGCTTCCAAGGAAGAGCAATTTCTTCACGCCGTTTCTGCAGGCCGCATCCATCACATTGAGTTCAATCACGAGGTTCTCACGGATGAAGTCTGCAGGGTATGTGTTATTCGCCATGATGCCACCAACTTTTGCCGCCGCGAGAAACACATACTCAGGCTTCTCCGTCTCGAAGAAAGAACGAACAGCGTGCTGGTCAAGCAGGTCAAGCTCGGCGCGCGTACGCAGCATAAGGTTTCGGTAGCCCGCCCGTCCAAGCGCCCGAACGATGGCTGAACCGACTAGTCCTCGATGTCCGGCGATGAAAATCTTAGATTCCTTATTCATGATGCTTTTTAATCAGGAAGCCACCCTGATCAATGTCTTGAAATCAGTCTCTGCTCTCCACCCAAGCTTTTCCATCGCCTTGGTCGGATCTCCGAGCAGGGAATCCACTTCGGTCGGGCGGAAGTAAGCATTGTCAATCTCGATTATGATTTCTCCCGTCTTCTTGTCGATTCCTTTCTCATCAATTCCGCTTCCGCGCCAGACGAGTTCAATGTCGAGTTCGTCAAAGACTACTTCGCAAAAATCACGTACGGAGAATTGTGTGCCTGTCGCGATGAGATAATCTTCGGGCTCCACCTGTTGCAGCATGAGGTGCATGACTTTGACGTAGTCTCGTGCATGCCCCCAGTCGCGCTTGGCGTTGAGGTTTCCCAGGTACAGTTTCTCTTGTAGGCCGATTTTTATCCTGGTCGCGGCACGTGTGACCTTCCTCGTTACAAATGTCTCACCGCGCCGTGGCGACTCATGATTGAAGAGGATCCCTGAGACGGCAAAGATGCCATAGGCCTCCCGGTAGTTCCTCGTTATCCAGTACGCATAGACCTTGGCTGCACCGTACGGGCTACGGGGATGAAAGGGGGATATTTCGCTCTGTGGCGGCGGTGTCTCGCCAAACATCTCCGAGGTGGATGCCTGGTAGAACCTCGTCTTCTTCTCGAGGCCGAGCAGGCGGATCGCCTCTAGGATTCTCAGGGTACCGAGAGCGTCAGAATTGCCTGTGTACTCGGGTGTCTCGAATGACACTTTGACATGGCTCTGTGCGGCGAGGTTGTAGATCTCGTCCGGTTGAATATCCTTGATGATCCGTATCAGGTTCGTTGCGTCTGTTAGGTCTCCATAGTGGAGGAAGAGCTTCTTCCCGGTCGTATGAGGTTCCTGGTAGATGTGGTCAATCCTATCGGTATTAAAACTGCTTGCGCGACGGATGATGCCGTGCACCTCATACCCCTCCCTAAGGAGGAGTTCGGTGAGGTAGGAGCCGTCTTGACCCGTGATGCCGGTGACAATTGCTTTTTTTGTTGAGCTCATATGCAGGTATGTTGGAAGTTTATCGTATATTTCTCGCTCCAACGGAGGAGGCTATGGATGCGATATTTAAAGCTAGACATGTATATAGAGTATAACCAAATGCTCGTGCCGCTATCGTACCACTTAGACTGGAACATGGATGACGTGAGGCGGGGTTTCAATAATCCGTAAGAGATTCGTTGGCTGGGCGTCTACCACAGTAGCGTATACTTATACGTATAGTAATAACCAATATTCAACCCGTATGAAGAATTACATCTACGGATTTTGGACAGTTATGCTGGCGCTTGCTATGAGCGGATTGCCAGCCATAGCTTCCGCTGATAGCAACAGCGGTGACGGACAGGGCGGTTTAAATGTGGATGCAGGAGTAACGGTCCAGGTGCAGAGCGGGAACGATTCCTCGAATGCTTCGACAAGTGCTTCGGTACATGCCGGAGAAGGGTACGGTATGGGTTCTGGAGAGGGAAGCGGATCGAACCAATCATCCTCGACTGAGATCACGCAGCATGTGAGCGAACGGTCGCGAGAAGGTGTGCAGCACGAAGCAGAGGCGGCCCTCAAAATAAGGGAAGGAGGTCTCCCGTTCTCGCTTGAAAGCACAACGACTGCGGCGCTCTCGTTTGGGCAGTTGAAGTTGTCGATTGAAGCGCGTCAACAGGAACTCGATCAGGAAGAAGCGAGTTCTTCGCCAGAGATACAGAGCATCATGAAGAATGTGAATCCGGTGCGTCTTGCAGTGCATTCGCTCCTTGCCTCGAAGGATTTGCTCGGCGGAATCGGAGGACAGGTGTCGGTGATAGCACAGCAGATGAACAATTCGGTCGCGTCGACGACGAATGCTGAAGCGCAGATACAGTCGCGCGGTTTCTTCACCAAAATCTTCTTTGGTGGCGATACTGCCGCAGCGCAGATCATCACAGAGCAGGTTACACAGAATCAACAACGCATCAGTGATCTCACCAAACTGCTCGCGCAGGCAAATATTTCGGTTAATGTGCAGACAATCCTAAAGGCTCAAATTACGGCATTGCAGGAAGCACAAGCACGTTTGCAGGTTCTCGCGCAACAGCAACAGCACATGTGGGGTCTCTTCAGTTGGAGGTTCTAGTTTAAGTTACCTCAACCATCTTGGTAAGATCTGGCCTTGCCAAAACACACAACGCCCCGCTAATGCGGAGCGTTGTGTGTTTTCGGCATATGGTATAGTTCTTTGCATTATGCAGAGTGGTGGAATCGCAAAGCAGATTGCCAGATGGATAGCGCTCGCGGCGCTCTTTCTCATCCCGCTTACGCCGCTTCTCATCGTGAACAGTTACTTCTTCCCCTTCATCACCGGCAAGACATTCTATTTCCGTATCCTAGTTGAAATAGCGGTTGCGGCGTGGGTCGTACTCGCCCTTTTGGATAAGGAATACCGACCACGTTATTCGCTCATCGGTGCAGCGGTTGTTTGTTTCGTTGCGTGGATGTTTGTTGCCGATCTGTTTGCGGTAAATGTCGCAAAAGCCTTTTGGAGCAATTTCGAACGCATGGAAGGCTGGGTACTCCTTATACATTTGCTTGGGTTTTTCTTTGTTTCAAGCGCGGTACTACGTGTGGAGAAAAAATGGCGCGCATGGTTCCTTGCATCGATTGCAGTCTCAATCATTGTTTCTGGGTACGCGTTCCTGCAGCTCGCCGGCCAAATTCCAATAAATCAGGGTTCAACGCGTATTGACGCGACCTTGGGTAATTCCGCGTATCTGGCGATCTATTTCCTTTTTAACGTATTCGTTGCGCTCTGGCTCGCATTTACCGAGAAGCATCCCTGGCTTAAATGGTCGCTCATCTCACTCGCCGTCATAGAGGTGGTCCTAATTTTTTACACAGAAACACGTGGTACGGTAGTTGGTTTGGCCTTGGCGCTTGGTCTCGCGCTGCTTTTGACAGCACTCACCGCAAGCAAACGCATTCGCCGCATAGCGGTATTTGCGCTCATCGGTCTCGTGCTTCTCGTGGGAGGATTCTACCTCGCTCGTCATACGCACTTTGTCGAGAGCAACCATACGCTACAGCGTATCGATTCAATTTCGCTAGCCGCCGGTCAGACCCGCTTCACTATTTGGCACATGGCATTCGAAGGGTTTCTTGAACGCCCAATCGTTGGGTGGGGGCAGGAGGGCTTCAATTATGTCTTTAACAAGTTCTACGATCCGTCTTTGTACACGCAAGAGCAATGGTTCGATCGAGCGCATAACGCGTTTATCGATTGGCTTGTCGCGGGCGGCGCCCCGGCGTTCCTGCTCTATCTTTCGCTCTTTGGATCCGCGTTATTTTTGCTCTGGAGGAATTCTGAACTCTCACGTCCCGAGCGGATCATATTTACCGCAGCGCTCACCGGGTATGCCGTACATAACTTTTTTGTCTTCGATAACCTGTATTCTTATGTCTATTTTTTCGCAATCCTCGCATTTATCGATTCCCAAGTTGCGCGGCCTATAAAGAAGCTCGAGCACGCGCCCATGCTTTCCGCCATGGACGGCGCAATTTATGCGCTTCCGATCGCCACCGTAGCAGCTCTTGCGCTCATTTGGTTTGTGAATATTCCAGGTATGGAAGCCGCGTCTGAACTTATTGTTGCCATATCACCAACTGTACTCGATCCTAAAACGCAAACCCCAGAGCTTTCTGCAGCGAATATTGCGACCTTTGAGGATTTGGTGAAACATCCTGCGTTCGCTGCACAGGAAATACGTGAGCAATTAGTTTCTACCGCGGTGACCATTGCGCAAAGTTCATGGGCAACTGATGCGCAGAAACAACAGATTGTTTCGCTTGCGATTGACGAGATGGGGAAGCAAGTCACGGCGTATCCACTTGATGCGCGTGAACGTCTGGAACTTTCGTATGCCTATAGCGCGGCCGGAGATAATGCCGACGCGCTTAAACAGATTGAGGCAGCGATCACTCTCTCCCCGGCCAAAGAAGAATTTTGGATTGAGGCTGGCGCAACCGAGTGGAACCTGGGGGACGTGAAGGCAGCGCAATCTGATTTCAATACTGCATATGCACTCGGTCCAGAATTTCCAGAACTCGCGACATATGCTGCAGCTGGAGATATTGTTGCCGGTGATACGACGATGGCCGACAAAATACTGATTGGTGCGTACGGCACGACAACTGTAGATAGCAGTGTTCTTACAGATGCATATTATCGCGTCAAGAATTGGCAGCGCCTTATAGACATCTTGGAACTTCGAACGAGTGAACCGGGTGCGGACGTTAGCACGTGGTTTAATCTCGCGGCTGGTTATTACACCGCGGGTGATAAAACAAATGCCATCGCCACGATCAAAGAGGCGGTCAAGTTGTTCGCAGGAGTTCCTGGGGTGGCTTCTTCAGGGGCAGCGGCCATTGCACAAATAAAAGGGAATACAGTGGGACAATGAGAGTTGGTCAGGTTTCAGAAAATATTCCAATCGCATCACTTACAACGCTCGGTGTGGGCGGCGCGGCGCGTTTCTTCATGGAAGCGCGGACAGATAAGGATGTTGAGGATGCAGTAGCGTTTGCGCAGCATCATACGCTACCGCTTTTCCCCCTAGGGGAAGGGAGCAACATACTCGTACCGGACACCGGTATCAAAGGCGTTGTGTTGAAAATGTCTCTTCAAGACGTACAAATCAAAGATGATGGTGACAGCATATTGCTCATCACCGGAACGGGAGTTCCCTGGGAAAAGGTTGTTGATGAGGCAGCGGCGCGTGGTATTTTCGGTATCGAGAATCTTGCCGGCATCCCAGGCTCAATGGGAGGTGCCGCGGTACAGAACATAGGTGCATATGGTGCGGAATTCGCTGATACCTTTGAATATGCAGACAGTATCGATAGCACAACCGGTATAGAGAGGAGAATTAATCGAGTTGACGCATCGTTTGCGTATCGGACAAGCATCTTCAAAAAAAACCGCACCCTTATTATCACGCATGTTGCGTTGCGTCTTGCAAAGCAGGCGATACCCAACATTGCCTATGCCGATCTTGAGAGTGCACGCGCGGAGGGCATACCACTTACTCTGCCGATTGAGGTCGTGCGTGCGGTACGTTCCATCCGTGCCCGAAAGTTCCCGCGAGGTGTTGGAGAAGGAACAGCGGGTTCGTTTTTCAAGAACCCTGTCCTACCACGAGCAAGGTTTGATGAGCTTGCGAAACATTTTCCAGATATGCCGGCGTTTTCTCAGAACGAGGATACGGTAAAAATATCACTCGCATGGCTTCTTGATCACGTGCTTTCACTCAGAGGATTTTCGCTTGGTCGGGCACGATTGTACGAAAAACAACCTCTTGTTATCGTTGCAAGCGCTGGCGCCCGTGCTGCTGAGGTTGATGCACTTGCTACCGAGGTTGCACGACGAGTTTTCGTCGCAACGGGTATTTGTATTGAGCGTGAGGTTGAAACATTTGGTTTACATGAATAGTACACGCGAGAAATTGAGCGTCAGTTTTTGAAAGTTATCCACACTTTAGAATTTTTTTTCACATAAAAATTATTTACGCGCGATAATGAAACGTAGAAACGTTTGTGCATAAAATTTTTCACGCACAAACGGGTCGACATATCAACCATTTATAATTTGCAACCACCATGGCAAAAAAGCGTAAGGCTGCTGTAAAAAAGACCACCGCGAAACGCAAGACCACAAAGCGAAAAGCAACGAAGCGTAAGACTACGAAACGCAAAGTTGCAAAGCGTCGTCGCTAACCCAGTTCCGTTTTTTAAACACACACCCCCATGTCGGTGGGTGTGTGTTTTTAAGATCGGGTAAGACTTTGGTTCAAAGTAAAGAAATGTGAGACTGAACTAAGCGCTATTCCGTAGTAATTTTATGGGATCTAACTGGTGCGGTCGGCTATTTTGATCCCGAGGACGGTACCGTGGCGTGACCTTGCGGTACATAGTGAAGAAAAGGATCCAAACCTTCTTTTTAGGCCGTTAGAAGACAAAGTGGTATAGTTGCATGACAATGCTCGGGCTTTCCAGCTTTTTTTCAAAAAATCAATCCGCAGCCTTTCTCAAGGCTGCGGCGCCACATGTGGCCGCAGTAAACAAGCATTCCGAGGAGCTTTTAAAACTCCCTGACGATTTGATACGTGCAAAATTGGTTGAGGTGCAAGCGCGGGCGCGGGCAATGGGTGCGACGGATGTTTCGGATCTTCCTCTCGTGTTTTCGCTCGTGCGTGAAGCGGCTCGTCGCACGTTGCGCCAGCCTCATTTTGATATGCAGATAATCGGAGGTCTCGCACTTGCGGAAGGAAAGATTGCCGAGATGCGTACGGGTGAAGGTAAGACACTCGTCGCGACACTTCCCGCCACTTTCCACGCCCTTTCAGGTAAGGGTGTACAGATCGTTACGGTCAACGACTATCTCGCTCGTCGTGATGGTGCTTGGATGGGACAGGTGTATCACTATCTCGGTCTTACTGTCGGGGTTGTAACGAGTACGGGCGCATATCGCTATGATCCATCACACACGGCAAAAGAACTAGACAACGAGCGTGACTCGGAAGGCTCTTTCAAGGTGTTTTATGACTATCTTCATCCCGTGGATAAGCGTGAAGCCTATGCGGCAGATATCACATACGTAACCAATAATGAACTCGGTTTCGATTATTTGCGCGATAACACCGCGTACGTTGCAGGACAAATCGTGCAGCGTGGTTACCACTATGCAATCATTGATGAGGTGGATTCTATTTTGATTGATGAAGCGCGTACCCCACTCATCATATCGGGTCCTGCGGGTGACTCGAAAATGCTTTATGAGCGTTTTGCAATCATCGTTCGCGATATGCAAGAAGGTGCTGATTATACGATTGACGAAAAGCAGAAGGCGATTCAGATAACCGAGGCGGGTATGCATACTGCAGAGACCGCGCTTGGTCTTGAAAATCTTTATGCCGAAGGCGGTATGAAATATGCACACCACCTTGAGACAGCTGTTCGCGCAAAGGCTCTTTTCCATAAGGACAAGGAATATATCGTTCGTAACGATGAGATCGTCATTGTGGATGAATTTACGGGGAGGCTTCAACCGGGTCGTCGCTGGTCGGAAGGCTTGCACCAGGCGATTGAGGCCAAGGAAGGTGTACGGGTTCAGGAGGAAACACGTACGTATGCAACAGTGACGTTTCAGAACCTCTTTCGTATGTATGGGCTTCTTGCTGGCATGACTGGCACGGCACTGTCCTCCGAGGAAGAGTTTTACACGGTCTACAAGCTTGAGGTTGTGGCGGTGCCAACTAACAAGCCGGTCATGCGTAAGGACTATGATGATCTCATATTCCAAACCCGTTCGGGAAAGTATCGTGCCGTCGCACGGGCGATAAAGGAGCGTCACTTAAAAGGACAGCCGGTACTTGTCGGAACGGTTTCCATCGAAGACAATGAAACGGTCAGTACCTATCTCACGGATGAGGGTGTACCGCACGAAGTCCTGAATGCAAAAAACCATGAGCGCGAAGGTGAAATCATTGCTGAGGCGGGAAAAGAGGGACGGGTGACCGTTGCAACGAATCTCGCCGGCCGTGGTGTGGACATAAAACTCGGTGGTGCACTTGCGACGAGCGAGACGCGTGCCGTGATTATCGCAAAGGGCGGTCTTGCTGTGGTCGGCACCGAGCGACATGACGCGCGTCGTATCGACAACCAACTGCGTGGCCGATCGGGTCGTCAAGGCGATCCGGGGGAGACACGTTTTTATGTTTCCCTCGAGGACAAACTCATGCGTGTTTTTGCTGCTGAAACTTTAAAGAAGGTGATGGGTCGTTTTGGTATTCCAGAAGACGAGCCAATCGAGAGTGCGATGATTACCCGATCCCTTGAAACTGCCCAGAAACGCATAGAGGGATTCAACTTTGACTCACGTAAACAGATTCTCGCGTATGACGATGTGATGAATACGCAACGTCTTGCGATTTACGCACGTCGTCGTGCAGCCCTCTTAGGAAGTGATGAAGAAGTAGAAAGACTTATCCGTGCGTTTGTCCAGGACGGTGAAGCAACTCAGATTACGCTAGATGCGAAGAAAGCCGAGCTCGGTGATGCATTTGCCCCAAATCTACGCCGGCTCCTGTTGCAGGTTATTGACACATTCTGGCTCGAACATCTTGAGACCATGGACTATCTGCGTCGATCGGTATCGCTCAGAGCATACGGACAAAGAGACCCACTTATAGAATATCGGCGTGAGGGTCTTGCGCGGTTTCGTCAGCTCGAAGAGGGCATCAGGACAATGGTCATGGAGTCGATACCGCGTATTCAACCCACCGATGACACTCGCATCCGTGCCGAAGAGGCGAAGGTGCGAGCCGCACTCATTGTCACGGGGGAAGAGGGAGGTAGTGCCAACCCAGCACCTTTAGTCAAGGCGCATGAATATGGCCGTAACGATTTTGTTACTCTCAAGAAAGGTGATACAACTCAGACGCTTAAGTTCAAAAAAGCCGAATCATTTCTCGCAGAGGGCTGGGAGATTGTAACTGAAAGCTAGATATGGCATTTGTTGACGAGGCAAAGATATACGCAAGGTCAGGGAAAGGCGGTGACGGTGTTATCCGATGGTTGCGTACCAAAGAATCTGCACGTGGCGGCCCTTCAGGCGGTGACGGCGGAAGAGGCGGCGATGTTGTTCTCATCGGTGTGCGCGATTTATCAGCCCTTGCCTATTATCGCCACAAGAAAAAATTTCATGCGGAAAATGGTGAAGCAGGGAAGGGAGAATTAAAACATGGCGCAAATGGGGAAGATATCCTGCTTAAAGTCCCCATCGGCACACTTGCGCATGTTTTAGAAACGGACAAAGAATACGAAATTACAAAGGAGGGCGAACGCATAGTCCTCTTCCGGGGTGGGAATGGTGGTCTCGGTAATGCCCGTTTCAAAAGCTCGACGAATCAGAACCCATTTCAGCAGACAGTCGGGAAAGAGGGTAGAGGCGGGGATATAGAGCTCATCCTTAAGATTATCGCTGACGCTGGACTTATTGGACTTCCAAATGCCGGGAAGTCCTCACTTCTTAATGCGATCACTAGGGCAAAGTCGAAAACAGGCGCATATCCGTTTACGACGCTTGGACCGAATCTCGGTGATTTTTATGGACATATCATTGCGGACATACCGGGCCTTATTGAAGGGGCCTCGTCTGGACGAGGTCTTGGAATTAAATTTCTTAAGCATATCGAAAGAACAGGTATTTTAATGCATCTCGTCTCGGCTGACCAAGATGATCCTATTGCTGCATACAAGGAGGTGCGTAAAGAAATAGAGTTATTCGGGCATGAGATTTCTAAAAAACGAGAGATAATCGTTCTGTCAAAAACGGATCTTGTTTCTTCACAAGAACGCGAAACGAAGATTCAGTTACTTTCTCGAGAGACGGATAAAGAGGTGCTTTCGGTATCAACTGAAGATCAAGTGGCCCTTAAGGAATTTTCGAACCATCTTTCAAAAATTCTTAGAAAACCGTAGATACGGATGTGAAGGGTGCAAATGGAGAGCCAGAGTCAGGGAGGTGTGGACTGTTTTCTATTTTCTGTTTACTCTATGGATATGTATCTTCCCACTATCGGTCTTGAAATTCACGCAGAACTCAAGACACGAACTAAGATGTTTTGCACATCGGCAAATGATCCTGATGAAACACGACCAAATGTAAATACGTGTCCAGTCTGTATGGCACATCCGGGCACACTACCGGTTATCAATCATGATGCGGTGCGGCATATTCTCAGGATTGGGAGTGCAATTAAAGCCACACTCGCAAATTTCAGTGAATTTGATCGCAAGAGTTATTTCTATCCAGATATTCCAAAGGGCTATCAAATTAGCCAGTATATGCATCCACTTGTTACGGGTGGGGAACTCTCAGGAGTTGCGATCACGCGTGTTCATCTTGAAGAGGACACTGCGCGTTCGATACATACGACCGGGAAGAGTCTTGTTGACTTCAACCGAGCGGGTATTCCTCTCATGGAGCTTGTTACTGAACCAGTGATACGAGACGCAGAAACGGCTGGACATTTTGCGCGCGAATTACAGCTTCTTCTTCGCACACTTGGCGCAAGTGAAGCGAATCTTGAGAAGGGTGAGATGCGCATAGAAGCGAACATTTCTGTATCAAATAAGGAGGGTTTTTTTGGCACAAAAGTTGAAGTGAAAAATTTAAACTCGTTTCGTTCTGTTGAACGTGCTATCGCATTCGAAATAGAGCGACAAATTGTGCTTATTGAGGAAGGTGGGGAAGTAGCACAAGAGACGCGCGGATGGGATGAGGTGAAACAAACCACATTCCACCAACGCTTTAAGGAAGGGAGCGCAGATTACCGTTACTTTCCGGAGCCAGATCTTCCAAAAGTTTTCCTCTCTGAGAGGAGAGAATTTTCCCCAGAGACAATACAGGCATCATTACCGGAACTTCCATGGGAACGTCGTGCGCGTTACGCACACACCTACTCTCTCCAAGAGAGTGATGCGGTGTATCTCTGTGCGGTTCCGGAACGCGCTGTGTTTTTTGACGCGGTTGCCGCTGCCCTTGGAGGTAATGTCAAGCTTGTTTCGCTCGCTACGAACTATATTGTTTCGGACCTCGCGGGTATATACGCAAAACGAGGAAATGAGGAGTATACAGCGCTCGATCCAGTGGCTTTTGCAAGACTTATTCAGCTTATCAGCACCAATGACCTTTCCTCACGTGGGGCTAAAGATACATTACGAATTCTTGTTGAGCACGGAGGTGATCCAGAGATTATAGCGAAAGAGCGCGGCCTTACACAGATGCGTGATACTGAAACCCTCCGGAGGGTAGTTGAAAGTGTACTTGCAGAAGAAACAAAGGCCGTTAATGAGTATCGTACGGGGAAAGAGGCGGCACTACAGTATTTGTTAGGGAAGAGTATAAAAGCTACAAAAGGTGCGGGTAATCCAGCTATTTTGAAGGAGCTGATCGTAAAGGAAATAAATCATAAAAAATAACTCGAGACCCTCTGTGCATAACACTTTCATGCCAGCCGAGATATGTATATACTATGGACATGAATGAAATCCTCATAGAGGATAGAAAATATATATCGTCGAAACGAGCTGCAGAAATAACGGGCTACGCGAAAGATTATATCGGACAACTTTGTCGTGAAGGGCGAGTTCCAGCGCGACTTATTGGACGAAGCTGGTATGTTCTCGAAACAGCGATTCACGATCATCGTTTTGGCGAACAAAGAATTGAGACTGAAGATTCTTCTCAAACGATAAGTCCAGCCTCAGCTCTCCAGGCAACATGGGAGTCACCACGCTACGAATCGTCTCAAGTCGAAGCGTTCCCCCCACACAAAACGAATGAATATGCACCAGCTGACATGCAGGCTCAGGATGAGGTTTCAAGAAACCTTCAGGATTCCTGGCGTGCTTGGTTTGATGGCGCCACAGACAGAGAAACGGGTTCTCCAGATATACACGAAGAGGATGAAGAAAAAGAAGGAATCAACGATGGATCAGAGGTAATAAAAGGGGTAGAGGAGGAGGTAAACATCCCAATTCATGTCCTACATGGGCAACCTCCTAAAGAACTCCTACCGAGACGTCATATCGAGGTTGAGTTTCCAATTCCTAATAAGAAAGATGGTAGTGAAGAGATACGAGAAAAAAAAGAGACCGGAGAGGTATTGAAGGCAGCGCGAATAT
>DAICZX010000032.1 GCA_027310925.1 Candidatus Parcubacteria bacterium | reverse complement strand
AGCCAGATTGAATAGAGGTCGATGATGTCATCAAGGACGCGCGCACCGCTCCCAACCTCCTTGTTGGCGATTGTGTTGAGATTCTTGATGCGGTCGGTAATGTATGGGGCACCAATCGTCCCATACACTGCGAATTCCGTGCATTTATTGAATGCCACTTTAGGTGTGGGCATCGCATTGTCTTTTACCCAAACACACAGTCGTCTGGAGTCGATGCCGAGCTCTTGGTACAACTGCTGAAGGAGCCACACCCAACGTTCGTCGCACCAGAAGGTGTAATGGGCATTTGGATTGGAAACCGCGATGCTGTTTTTGACGAGGGATTTCATAAACACTCGATACTCATCGAGTGTTCTGTCGTCGCGCTCGGCACCGCCATACTTTCCATTCTTGCCACTGTATGACCATTTGATATTGAAGGGTGCGTCCACGTCCACAAAATCAATTTTGGTATTGCCGACCAATTTACTCACCATTTTCGCATCAGTTGCATCCGCGCAAAGAAGTAAGTGGTCGCCGAGCTGCAGAAGATCACCGAGGTGTACTGTCGGCTTTTTAAGCTTTGCGAGTTCGACATTTTCGTCGAATTCGTCATCCTCAATTTCTAGCTGGTCATCCCAGAGGTGCGACAGGTCGTCTTCACCCAAGAGGTCGAGCAGAAGACTTTGGTCAAATTCACGCAAGAGTTCGAAATTCCACTCGCCGCGCAGTGCATTGCTCGCAATGAGATATCGATCGAATTCTTTTTTGGTGAGTTTCCGGTTTGGCACTCGGACGTCAATTTCGACATCACCCATATTCATCTCCATCATTGCTTGGCGGCGATGTGCACCTGCGACGATGGTGCCATCGATATCGATCACGATAATCTCGACATATCCATCGCGGTGCATGCTTTTCTTCAATTTGTCGAACTGCTGAACAGTATTGATGTTCGGATTGTCCTCGCGTGGGGCAATGTCCCGCACGCGTCTTTTTTCGTTATGCCATTCGAGTTTCATAATGTTGGTTGGTTATTGCTACATAGGTATCGGGACAAACACAAAAGAGGCGCTTATACATAAGCGCCTCTTTTGCTACGGAATCTTGTACTCGGAGCAATTTCAAAAGCGCTTAACTGTAAGCGATTTTGAAACTACTCCGAATACCTAATGCATAACCATTAGACAATTGTTTCAAGGACGTATCTAGGATAACGAAGCATTCGACCCAACATGGGTGCGGAACGTCCTTTCCTTCGCGGATCTCTCCTGAAGGATCTGATATTCAGATGTGAATGTGCGCTACCTACTCAGAGTATAGCGTTTCCTGCCCCTTGTGTGCAATAGCCTCTTCCTCAACTTGCCGCAGCAGAATCTGCGCCAAGCGCTCGGTAAACTCATCGACCGCCTTTTCTTCAGCTTCGGTTAGTTTCTTTTTCATATTTACTCAATTGTACGATTTCGTATACTTATTGGATATGTAACCCAAGGATAGAAATATGGAAAAGCACCTCAAACCGCATCTATATTATTCCGATCTCTACGACCGTCATACGGTCGAGCGTTGTCGCAGAACAGAGCAGTCATTTGACCGAACGAGTACCACCCCGCCTCCAAAGGGTAAAAAGATTAGTAAAGAAGAAGCCGAGAGAATTAACGCTTTTGCGAGAAAGTTATATCTCCATGCAGAGACAGGAGAGCGGTATCTCAAGAAGGAAGAAACGATTCGAGAGTGGATGGACGCTGATCGAAACCGAGATGATCTACTTAAGAACGCACAAGCACCTGAGGGCATTCGCTGCTTAACCTGTCGCAACTTAGTAAAGCCGATACTCACACAACTATGGTCTGGGATTGATAAGCCAGATCGCGTTTTGTTTATGTATGAGTGTCCAAACAAATGTCTCCCGCTCCGCGCGTTCTTTTCTGATGGCGAGGAATGGCGGACGAAGCCCGATCTGTGCCCGCGCTGTGATGCTGTACTCAGTCGCAAAGCAAACGATGACGGCAAGAAACTAGTCACCACCTACACGTGCCCGAAGTGTAAATATTCCAAAACCGATGAGTACACATGGACCAAAAAGGAGGAGGAAAAGATTGACGAGAACTTTGCGGCTGATCGTGATCGTTTCTGTCTGTCGCCAGAAGAGGGTCGGAAATATGCAGATGAGAAATACGGTCTGGAGCAGCTCGCTAAACTCACAGAGGAATGGAAAGAAAAAGATAAGGCACTCGCAGAAAGACTCGAGGCTAACCCTAATGGCTTCATACTTGAAGGTGTTGGTCGCAACTGCGCGATTTGTGGCAACTCGTCACGGGAAGACGGTAGTTGGTATGACAAGTGGGGTCTCAAGTGCCTTGTGTGTCAAAAAGCGATAGATAAGGGAGAAATACCCGCCTCGCTCGCGAAGGATAAAGACAGTTGGTACAGCAAGTGGGATCTTGAGCACTCCTTCAACCTCAAGAGTCAGACACTCAGAAAATGGGTCAAGGAAGGCATCATTAAAGCTCGTACCGTCAGCCGTTACGGCAATGGTGTTCATGTCGAGCTTTTTCTCTTGAAAGACAACAAGGATTTCTTGCCACCTAAGAAGCTCGTTAAGTCGCATTCCGTGACTGAGGAAAGGGACGGCAAGACGTGGCACCAGATGCATCCTTGGTATCACTTCGTTGACCCGTTCAAACATCTCAAGGGGTACCGAATCCTAGAGCATATGCGAGTAGTACCTCCAGAGGAGATGGAGGCCCGGAAGGAGGAGGAAAAGAGGAAATGGGAGGAGAAACGGGCTCGTCGAGAGGCCAAAAAGCAAGTGAGAATGAGACACCGAAAAAAGCCTTAAAACGTCTCATTAGTCTCATTAGTCAAATCCCAGACCCCGACCGACTCCCATCATTTTGGCGATTCGCCAATCCGCCAAGGAACCCTTACAATGCCTCGAACGGCAAGGTTCACAACCGAGCCTCACCGCAGTAGGTAGGACAGTACTAGATTTATCAAAATTATTTTGGGCTTCACGCAGTGAAGCCCATTGGGGTTGAGCCACGCCGCGCGTTTCGCGCGTATGTAAGGAAAGGTTGGAGCCGAAGATTTTTTGGAGGGAGAGTTTTTTGGAGGGGAGGTCGCTGCCTTTTAGTATTTCGTCCAGCATTGAAGCGTAATTTATGAAATCTCGCAGAGGTTGGAGCCAAAGCGTAGCGTCGTGCTCCAGTCGGACGATCTGTTCCTCGGCCGACTTGCGCTCAGACATGAGCGCACGTTTGCGGGCAAGGAAGGTATCTCGGTCTATGTCCTGCTCGGAATAGAGATCAACGAAACGGCTCATTTTGGCGTCCAGTTGGGCAATCTTCGTTCGCAGTTCGTGAATAGCCGTACCAGCGACGGCTTCCGCTTTCTGCTCGTCCTCGTTAGCTAAGCGATGTAGCTCTTGCGTCCAGTCCGTAGGCATAACATAGAGCGAAAGCAGATCGGAGAGTTGAGTGCTCAACGCCTCCTCGCGGATATAGGACTGCGAACAGACGCCGCGCTTCTTGGTACAACGGTAGTAGACGTAGCGATGGACGTTGCCGTTTTTCTGGTGCTTCGTGATAACCTCTCCGGTTATCATCCCGCCGCACTCGCCGCAACGCATGATGCCGCACAGGGGCTGCGGCTCGTTCTTGGGCTTGTGTCGTTGTCTGCTGCGCAACTCTAAAACGTCCTGCACTTTGTCGAAAGTGGCTTTTGAAACGAGCGGAGTATGCACGCCTTTATATATCTCTCCGGCGTACTCGAAATGGCCGTAGTAGAAAGGGCTGGTGAGCATCTTTTTGATGCTGTCTTTCTTCAAGGGCTTATCGCCACTGCTGCCGGACTTCTTGATCTGCTTGGTTTTGATACCACGCTCGTACAGAAAGGCGGCGATGTCCTCAAAGCGGGATTTGTTCTCGGCGTACCGCTCGAAAGCCGCTCGTATTGCCGGAGCCTTGCGACGATCAACTTCGACGCGCTTGGTACGAGGGTTATTGATGTACCCCAAAGGAGCAAGTCCCGGATACTCGCCGCGTCTCGCTTTCTCCCGTTGTCCTCGTTTCGTGTTCGCGCTCAAGTCGCGGATATACTGGTTCGCCATTCCCAACTCGACGGACATCATCAACACGTTATCGGCAGGGAGAAAACTACGGTCGTGGGTTTGGATGTGCGCTATGACACTCTGCTGCAAAAGCCAACTGATCTGCCCGCCGTCTACCGGAGTACGAGCGAGTCGGTCAATCTTCCAACACACGATGCCCTGCGCTTCTCCCGCGATTATCCGCAGGAGCATATCGTTAAAGATGGGACGGCCGGGCTTCTTGGCGGACTGCTTCTCCACAAACTCGGCCGCAATCTCTAACCCCTCACGCTTGGCGAGGGAGCGCAACTCGGAGAGCTGCGCATCTATCGAGAGGACTTGCTTGTCCTCGACATCGGTAGACTTGCGGGCATAGAGGAAGTAGGTAGACATACGTCTATTATACCATAATAGGTAGTGTATAACAGAATGGCGAGCTATAATGTTTATAATGAAAAGTGAAGCTCAAAAGCTAGGAGAAAACCTTAAACGCATTAGGACGGAAAAGGGTATATCGCAAGGCGATATTGTACGAGAATTAGGTATGCCGAGGAGTTTCGTGAGTAGCATAGAAAATGGGCGGACTAATCCGACGCTTGCGACAATAGCAAAATTAGCAAAAGCTATAGGTGTTTCGGTCGGAGAATTAATGAAATGAGTATGAAAGCCAAAGTTAAAAATACAAGCCTGCACGGGGCCAAGAAAGCAAAGAAAGATGAGTTTTATACGCAGCTTGTTGATATTGAAAAAGAACTGAAGCACTACAAAAGTCAGTTCCGCGGCAAGGTAGTGTACTGCAATTGCGATGATCCGTTCGAGAGTAACTTCTTTAAGTATTTTGCCGCCAATTTCAACGCGCTTGGATTGAAAAAACTCATAACCACAAGCTTCGTCAAATCGCCAATCGCTGGTGGGCAGTTGCCGCTGTTTGAAGTTGAAGGACTGAAGCCGACAGGCAAAGAGCCTTTTAAGATAGAGA
>DAICZX010000025.1 GCA_027310925.1 Candidatus Parcubacteria bacterium | reverse complement strand
GCACCCAAGAGCATTCCGCCAGTCGCAAAATACTTAGCGCCGAATTTGTCGGAGAGCCAGCCTGAAACGGGGCCTGCTACGAGGAATCCCGCCGTAAGCGGAAGCATGTAGATGCCAGCCCACAAGGGCGTAGACTCGAACGGATAGCCGTGGAGTGGCAGCCATATCCCTTGCAGCCATATGATGAGCATGAACTGTAGCCCGCCGCGGCCTATAGCGCCCAAAAGCCCAGCGATGTTTCCTGCAGAGAAGGCGCGGATGCCGAATAGTCGCAAGTTAAACATGGGCTCGCGCAAACGCAACTCGATGAGCGTGAACGCAATGAGCGACAGAACGCCGAACGAAAGGACCCCCACAACCAGCGGGCTGGTCCAGCCCATCGTGTGGCCCGCGTAGGGTTGGATGCCGTACGTGATGCCGACCAAAAGCGCCACAAGGCCGAGCGCAAAGGTGATATTGCCCCACCAGTCGATCGACTCTTTTCTGCGCACGCCTGTATCACGCAGCTTCCAGTACGCCCATATTGTGCCGAAAATGCCGATCGGCACGTTGATCAAGAAAATAAGGTGCCAGTCAATCGCTGCGAGAATCCCACCGACCACCAAGCCGATGAATGAGCCTGCTATTGCGGTGACTTGATTAATCCCCAGAGCGAGTCCTCGCTGATGCGACGGAAACACATCGGTGAGGATCGCCCCTGAATTTGCCATAAGTAGCGCGCCACCGACTCCCTGCACGATGCGCATGATGATGAGGTACATCGCCGCGCTTGTACCAGTTCCAGGCGTGAACGAGAGCGCGACAGAGGCGAGCGTGAACACCACGAAACCAGCATTATACATCCGCACACGGCCGTACATGTCACCTAAGCGGCCGAGCGTGACAACGAGGACCGCCGTGACCATCATGTAACCCATCAGCGTCCACAAGAGGAACCCGATGTTGGCGGGCAAGAGAGGATCAAGATTGATGCCACGGAATATGGCAGGCAAGCTGATAATGACGATGCTTGAGTCGAGCGCCGCCATGAACATGCCGAGTGTCGTGTTGGAGAGTGCCGTCCATTTATAGTTGGGACTATTCACATCGGCGGGCGCAAGTATCTCTTTTAGTAAGGTACTCATACGTCTTTTGGGCTTAATTTTTTGATGACCTTGCTGAGAGTTGTCTCCAGCATGCGCACTTCTTTTGCGTTTAGGTTTCTTAGGATCACCCGCTGGAGCTTACTCACCGGATCAGGTATCTGTCTGAACTTCTTTTTTCCATTTATAGTCAGTCTGAGTTTATGTATGCGCTTGTCTTTAAGGTACGGGGTACGAGCAAGCCATCCCTTTCGTACTAACGAACCAACAATGAGTGTGAGAGTCGGCGCTTGTATTTTCAGGACCTCAAGCAAGTCTGTTTGCGATGGTTCACCATAATGAGCGACGAGATAGAGTACCCCGTATTGACTTCTAGCGATGGAATGTCGTTTGAGCGACGTATCAATTTCAGCATCTATTAAACGACCGCATCGTTTTAGTAGTCTTAGAAGAGATGTTTTCTTTTGCGGGTTCTCAGCGGATTGCATGAATAGTTAGATACCTAACTATCATATAATTATCTCCAATTTTATACAAAGTGCTATGTATCAGTCTGCGAATCGCCCAAATACTCCCCATCTATCCATCTATTGGATATACACGTATTATTCGATATCTTGGGATTTTGCATATTCCCCCTATAACTGCCCGTAGTTGGATCCAGTCTGCACGCCATACAACAACTGCGACTTAGGACAGGAGAGTACAGTATTTCAAAAAATGAACGAGATAGCTTATAGTTAAGAAGTAATTATGTCTAGTGAATCATTTGATGGTCGATACTCTGCTAACGCAAAGCCTATCCAGCAAGGGGAAATGAGAAATACAGAGAGCCATAAATTAGTTGCCGACTATGACGAAATGCGCGGTACACGTGCAATTGAAATTGCAGGGGGAGGGAACTATATAAAAATAATCGACTCCCTTCGCCGAGAAGGCCTCCTTGATAAGGAGAGAGAACGTGTAAGGCACGCGTATGCACTCGATAAGATTCCATTCTTAACTAAGAAAGATGATGAGATGTTTACCATCCTCGACCTCTACGACGCAGAAACAGCGAAGCATTGTCTTGAAACCTACAAGATCGCTCAAGAGAAAATGGAGGTAGAAATCCTGCCGGGTATGACCATCAAGCGCCTTCTGCAAGAAGGCGATGGTATTTCACTTGAGCAGTTCTACCGCGCATGCCTTTTCCATGATATTGGGAAAGTTGAGATACCGCGCTTGGTTATACAGCACGAAATGGGAGATGGCGCGATGCTCGGGTGTCTACACCGCGTTTATCATGATCTTTATGTTAGTCAGAAAATTCCGAAGTCGCTTGGCCTCACGGAAAATCCTACAAACGCTGCGCTTACTGAAGCACTTGAGATTCATCGCGTGCGCCCAATCTACCTTGTTCCAGCACGAGAGGTTCTTTCTGAAGAAGGTCTTACCGAGCTTAAATGCTTTGGATTTTCTGGTGATGAAACGCTTATGGCAATAATCATGGAACATGAACGGGTTTCAGGGAACATTCTTAAGGCAGCAGGGTTCCCTATTGAAGCAGAACTCGCAGCACACCATCATAATTACAATAGAGAACCACTCCAGTACCCGACCGCAATCGATGCTTTGCATATAAGTGTCGATTTTGCAGACATACTCCACATGGCTGACGTTACTGAAGCGGTCTCTTCTTTGGGTCGTAAATATCGCAAGGTATTCAGTATGCCGAAAACTATGAGAACTATTGTTGAGCATGTCGAAGATGGGAAGATCTCCCCATTCATGGCTTATCTCTGGTTGACCGACGAGTTACGGAAATATGAGAACAAGTTGAGAGAGTCTGGCGACACGCTAGACGACAATAATGATGAGAAGGATCTTGCGTTTGTTTATCCTTTTCTCGAAAAGGAGGGGCGATGTGTTGAGTCTCAGGCAGACGCAACAATCCGCAAGTGAAATCACTCACCGACCGTGCACAGACCAGCCGTACCATCACATAAGAAACCGCCACATTTCTCGCACTCCATCTTAAAGAGAGAGTGTCGCCCGCTACCGATGAGTGCTATGGCGAAAGAAACCATCGCGAGGTAAAATTCAATCCCAGGTCCGTGACCAAAACCAACGATAAACGTGGCAACTAACATCTCAATACTGAAGAGCAGCGCAAAAAATCGCGTTGCAACTCCGAGAATAAGCGCCAAGCCACCGACGAGTTCAAGTCCGGAAATGAAATATGCGATTGGTGCTGGAAAACCCATATGGGCAAACATTCCTAAGGTATTTCCAATGCTACTCACTTTCATCCAACCATGAAAAAAGAAAATGAAACCAGTTGCAATCCGCAGAAGAAGGAGCCCGAATGCCCGTTGATAGAAGTATCTACTTATTGAATTTGCGGTATCAGTAAACATGCATCATTATTTATGAGTGATATTATTGGAACATGCTTATTTTACCACCTTCATTCCTGCTCTTGTCCATTCACCAAATCCTCCGCTAAGGTTGTGACAGTCGGTAAATCCAATCTCTTCCATCATCCGTACGGTCTTACTTGAACGACCTCCACTTGCGCAGTAGACGACATAGGTTTCTGAGCGATCTAGTTTTTCAATTTCAGGCCTGAAATTTTCGTCATAGAAATCTATGTTCACACTCCCATTGATATATCCTGACATCCGCTCTTCTAAAGTTCTCACATCAAGAACACGCGTATTGCCTTCTCTTATCATTTTCTCTAAATCCACGACAGTGATGTCATTATCCTTCATGTGTTTATCTTAACACATGTAACAAGTCCTTCGGGAGTGAAAGACCACCAACAGAGCTGGTAGCATCGCTCTCCATCTAGAGATCGAGTTTCAGTCGCTCTCGGTCTTCCTTATCTTGGTGAGCCGCGTAGGCAAGGATTTCCTTTTCGTTCAGGCCGCTGATGGACACATCAGTACCCTCGAGACCAGATACCGCTCCTGTCCCGCATAACGTTTTCGAGAAAAGGAAATTTCGCCTTGAGGCAGTTTTCCTGATTGAGATTTCATATATTAAATTGCGTCGGTAACTGAAACTCTTGGCGGTATCACGCTAACCCTGTGGACAGGGTAGAGCAGCATGTTCACCTAGTACCTCGAATAGGGGTCGAGACCATCGAGGTCTTTGAGAAGTTTCTGAGCGTATTGGCGCATCCGGGTATGAATATCTGTCTCCGATATCGAGGCTTCCAGACGACATGATACTCCGTCTTGTATAGCGCGTGGGTGCTTTTGCGAAAGCGCATGAACTGAGTGTATCAAAATGAGCGTCGTCTACCAGACAGAGTCTAGAGTTGTGGGTGGGCTTAAAATAACGCGGCACCCTTTGAGTGCCGCGTTATTTCAAACACGAAAACCTTATTTTACCGCGTCCTTGAGCGCCTTTGCGGCACGGAATTTTGCCGTGCGAGAGGCTGCGATGTGAATTGTCTCACCCGTACGAGGATTGCGACCTTCACGCGCAGGGCGCGCCTTCGTTGCGAAAATGCCAAGACCTGCGATTGACACCTCCTCCCCGGACTTGAGGCCGGAAACTACTGAGTCTATGACTGTCTCAACTGCACGCTCCGCATCAGCTTTTGTCGTGCCGAGCACGCCATGCACCTTGTCTACAATGTCTGCTTTATTCATGAGTATCTTCTAATTGCTAATCCCACAGCCTGTCTGGGGTGGGTATGAGAGAAAGTATAGGAAACGGGCCATATTTCGCAATAGGCTTGCCAAGGAGATGTTAATAACGTGAAATCATCGTGCAAATTCAACAACACGGTTTTCGCGAATAACGTTCACTTTTATTTCTCCGGGGTATTTCAACTCTGCCTGTATACGTTTTGCTACATCACGCGCAAGTGTGTGCATCGCAATGTCGGAAATCTTACCGGGATTCACAAAGATACGTATCTCACGTCCTGCCGCAATGGCATAAACCTTTTCGACGCCATCAAAGGCTGATGTGAGTCGCTCAAGGTCGCCAAGACGCTCCAGATAACGGTCAACAGTATCGCGGCGTGCACCTGGGCGACTACTTGATATCGCGTCGGCAACCTGGACAATGACCGACTCTGGTGTTTCGTATGGATACTCTTCATGATGCGACTGCATAGCACGAATAATGCGCTTATCAACACCGAATTTCTCCAAAATACGTCGTCCTATTTCAACATGAGTGCCTTCAACCTCATGATCAACCGCTTTCCCGATGTCATGCAGTAATGCTCCCGCGCGTGCGATAGCTACATCAGCGTGAAGTTCCGCCGCAAGCATTCCAGCAATATGCGCCATTTCAACCGAATGTTGAAGCACGTTTTGACCATAACTAGTACGAAAATGGAGACGCCCGAGAAGCGCAGTGAGTCTTGAGTCAAGCCCTATGACACCAGCCTCGTATGCCGCAGTTTCACCCTTTTGCTTTATAATGTCCGCAATCTCGGCACGAGTCTTTTTTACCGTTTCTTCTATCTTGGTTGGTTGGATACGACCATCGGCAATAAGCTTTTCGAGTGCAATCTTCGCAATGGCACGACGAAGTGGATCGAATGAGGAGAGTGTTATCTTATCTGGCTCATCATCGATGAGAACGTCAACCCCCGTAGCGCGTTCAAAAGCTTTTATATTGCGGCCTTCCTTGCCAATTATCTTCCCCTTCACATCATCTGAGGGTAAGGTAATCGAGAGGGACATGACTTCCGCATTTACCGCATTCCCGAGGCGGTGAATAACAGTTGTTAGAATACTACGCGCCTTGCTCTCAAGTCGTTCTCGGCCGTGTGCCTCAAGTTTCTGTAGGCGCATGAGGATCGCCTCTTCGTAAGAGCGTTCTATTTCTGAAAAAAGTTCTTCACGAGCCTTTTCCTCAGAGAAATGAGCGATTTTTGCGAGTTCCTTAGCACGCTCGGCAGAAAGATTCTCCGCTTCATTCTTCGCGCGTGTTGTCTCCTGTTCGCGCACTCGCGCGTCATCTTCCTTCTCATCAAGATCACGCTGGCGTGAATCTAGAAATTCTTCTCGTGATGCGAGACGCTCCTCCCGTACGACAATTTTCCCTTCGCGTTCTTCAATAGACGCGAGGCGCTCTGTTTCAAGAACGGCACTCCGGAATTCAGCGTCAGCTACTATCCGAGCCGCCTGCTCTTTTGCATGAAGTAATTTCTGTCTTATGTCGAGCTCAACCGAACCGCGTTGGGCAAGCCCAATAAGGACACGCAGAACGTATCCAAGCGCAATGCCGCCCACTCCCGAAAGCGCGAGCATTATCAATACAATTTTGAGTGATATAAGCCTGTTCGATTATGCCTGTCTCGCACCGCGCAACAGGAAAAGATTAAATGTATGTGGGGAGGCGGAAAAATGCTCGAATTGGTCAATCGGAGGGGCGGGGTAGGGGGATTTTAACACAAAATCCCACGTAGCTCATCTGTGCGAAATTTTGTGTTACATGCCACGTACTTATTTAGTTTATTTGTATACCTGATCAACAAGACCATACTTTTTTGCCTCATCCGCGGTCATAAAGAAGTCACGCTCGACATCTTTCTCTATTTTTTCAAATGGCTGCCCTGTATTCTTCGCAAGGATTTTGTTGAGTCGCTCACGCAGCTTCAGAATCTGTTTCGCGGTAATCTCAATAT
>DAICZX010000019.1 GCA_027310925.1 Candidatus Parcubacteria bacterium | reverse complement strand
TGCGCGAGCGGCTCACGATAGATATCGGGGAAGGGTGCGACGGTGGTATCGGTGCGCTTCTTGAATTCACCGCGCTCTTTATCAAATTGCGAGAGTTTGGTGACATTCTTCCAGACGAAATACTTGTACCATGTTGGATAGACCGCATCGTCTGAAGAGAGATAGTTGATCCATGCATCGAGAGAATGTTTCTGATCTTCGATTGCCACCGCCTTCATCTGCTCGCGAACATTTTCTGGAATTACTTCCACCGCTTGACCTCGTTCTCGCGCGACACGCTGCTGGAGTTCGAAGTATGACTCGGGGAACTTCTCGGGCTTGATGATGAATGCGTCGTATATCTGGTCGCGGAACATCTCAATGTTGCGCTCACGGACTCGCTCGTCAGGGTTGAGGAAGATGTTCTCGAGGCGGTCAGTGTATGCCTCGATGCGCTCAGTGGGGTTGTTGGGAATGTGTTCGCCCGTCTTGCGCTCTTCGCGCTCAACGGCTCGTTCCACTTCAGGAGATCTCTGAAGCTCGGGGTTTTTGAGATGGAGTGGATGTTTTTCCATTGCTGGTGATTATAGCTTATTTGGAAGTGTGTGAAATTGTAGGCGATGGCTCTATGGAGCCATTTATCGAGGCACCAGGGAGGGGCGACCGTGGGGGGTTCGATTCCTGCGCAGAGCACAGCAGTCAGAGCCCGTGTTTGCGACCGTTTGGCCCCAAACGCAAGGCAAAAATGGTTCGGTACCTTTCGGTGTGTCTAACGCAAAACCTCGCGATTTTCATCGCGAGGTTTTGCGTTAGACCGTGTGATAGACTTACTCCTATGTCCGAAGGCCCTTCCAAGCGGGAGACCGCGCCCTCCCTCTCGGGATTCGAGGCATACGAGGCCTTAGTGACGAAGGGCGAATGGACAGCTGAAACGGAAGTCGCACTCGACTCCCTTATCGAGAAGCACGAGGAGGACCTCTATATGCTCTTCCTCAATTATCGCGAGTCCGGTCTCGTCGACGAGCTCCCCGAACACGAACGCCGCATGTACGACCGACTCGCCGCTCAGTTTGAATAAGGCATATGCTATACTGAAAACCGGAGCACACTCGGAGAATACTTATGGATCCAAAGCAAGCTGCCCAACAATTCCTCGAAGCACATGCAAAGGCGCACGCAATCTCGCGAGATGTCGCACTAGTCGAGTCAATCTACCTCGGCCCAGAAGGCCTCGGGAGCGCGGGGATGGAGACTGCCGGCGTCTACGACGACTATACGCATCGCTCGAAAGAACGCGAAGAACTCGTCGCAGAAATGAAACGACTTCGCGCTGAAGCTGGTGATGAAGCGATCCTTGCTGAGCTTAGCCACATACAAGGAGGCGAGCGGGCCGCAGAATATATCCGCACCGTTCCGCTGCACGAAGATCGGGAGAAGAACGAACTGAAGAAAGAGGTTCGCAAGGGATGGTTCGAGCGACTCCGATAGCCATTTATATAGATCTCGAAAACCATCGAACGAGTAGACACTCGTTCGATGGTTAAATTTATTCTTAAATTTATCTCGGAGTTCGCCTTGGCCTAGCTCTCGAGCGCGATCTTGCGATCCTTCAGCACGATGCGTCCCTTGAGATGCCCGAGTAGCTCACGCTTCTCCGGCAGGGTGCCGTTCTCGAGTAGGTATTTTGCATACCGCCTGATATCCATCTCATCCGCCTTCACCTTCTCGCTTCCATCACGCATGGCGCTCCGCAGTTTGTTGTACCGCGCCACTTCTTTCTCGATGAGATGCCGCGCTCCGATCTCATCAATGGATACCTCTCCGAGCAGGGCGAGCAATTGCTCAATCAGCCGATCCTCACGTATATAGGGGTTCTTGCACTCGCGGTCTTTGGATTTGCAGCAGGAGTAGTACACATAGAAGGTGGTGGTGCCGTCGATAAGGCTCTTCTGCTTCTCTTGGGCAGTGATGCCCGAGCCGCACACCCCGCAGACCATGAGCTTAGTGAAGGTGAAGTCCTGAAACTTTTTCTTCGGGCGATTGTCCTCCGCAATCTTGTCCTGCACTGCCTGGAATAGATCGCGCGATATGAGCGGTTTGTGCTTCCCGGTATACCAAGAGCCCGAGCCACGCGGATACTCGAAGACACCGCAGTATATGGGATTGCGGAGCAGATTATAGATGTTGCTGAGGCTGAGAGCTTTGCCGGTGCGGCTCGTAAAGTGCAGCTCGTTTTTCAGCCATCCATACACACGTCTGCCGCTCCACCGGTCGTTGCCGACTTTCTCGAATACTTGCCGCATTGTGCTCGCGCGTATGGGGTCCACGACGATCTCGCACGTATGATCATTGCGCTGGTCATTGAGGTATCCGCAGACGGCCATCCCGGGGAATAACCCCATCTCGGCTCGCGCACGCAATCCGCGCTTCACATTGATGCGCTTCTGATCGTTCTCGAGCTTGGCTTGCGAGCCGAGGATCATGAGGAGGAATTTCTCGTTTGGATTGTTTGTGAAGCGCTGACCATACGTGCGAATGTCGCGCAGAAGGCCTTGGTCCATGAGGTCGACGATGCGGCCGAGGTCGCCCGCGTTGCGACTGATGCGATCCGGTGCCCACGTCAGGATGCCGTTATATTTGCCGACTTTGATTTCCTCGACTATCTCGTTGAATACTGGTCGCGCTCCGGCCTCCTTGGCCGAGTGCGACTAGCGCTTCCATTCCACGATCTCCAGGCCCTCCTTCTCCGCGAGCGCCACCATTTCCTTGACCTGACTCTCGATGCTCAAGACCTGCGCCTCCTCGCTTTCCGTACTTTTCCTCGCATACAAACAGTACCGAACGGGCACCACTTCCGGCGATGACTATAAATGAAGAATATCTTGCCGCCATGGAACATGGTATGCCTCCTATCACTGGTTGCGGTATAGGTATAGATCGATTTATCTCTTATAACAGGACAAAAGAACCTCAAGGACTGTGTTCTCTTTCCGCTCATGAAGCCAGACGATGGATACGAGTATATCTATTCTAAGGTCTGGTATAGACCCGATTCTGGAATATAAAGAAATCTGTGATGAGTTTGCTTTTGCTATAGAAGAATTTTTCCCCGATAAGATAGTCGCTTTTGCGTATATAAGTGGCACGTTCTCGTATGGTGGAAGTGTGAACCTGTGGTGAGTATACAGCGGGGCCACGACATTTTAGAAGGACTTTGATAGGATGATGTTTACGTGCGGAATTATGTATGCGGGAGTAGCTCAACTGGTTAGAGCGCCGCCCTGTCACGGCGGAGGTTGCGGGTTCAAGTCCCGTCTCTCGCGCACAATGGGACGAAGGGTGGCGAAAGCCGCTTTTGTCTTTGTAGACCCACACTATTTTCCAGTTCTAACCGATGATATTCGCTTTCTATCGCAGGATAGTCATTTTGGATAGGAACGAACCATTCGTTCTACTATGGTAAACTAAGGTACCCTTTCCAAGTATCATTATGTATGGTCAAAAAGAAACTACCATCTAAATCTAACGCCGGAATCGCGAAAAGAGGAACACTCATTCCACGAGCGATTGTCGGCATTGGTGCATCAGCCGGAGGGCTCGAAGCCGTCACCGAGCTACTGGAGAATCTGTCAGAGAAAACCGGCATGGCATTTGTATACGTGCAGCATCTCGACCCGACACATAAGAGCTTGTTAACCCCGATACTCTCGCGGGTTTCCCGCATACCTGTGGAGGAGGCTAAACAAGGCGTCCACGTACTCGCCGATCATTTGTATATCATACCGCCCAATAAGAATATGCTCATTAAAGGCGGGTCGCTCCAGTTGGCCACACGCATCGGGGGCGAGGGACGACTTGTTTCTATTGATAATTTTTTCCGCTCTCTTGCTGCCGATCAGAAAAATCGAAGCATCGGTGTCATTCTTTCGGGGAATGCTTCCGACGGTATTTTAGGATTGGAGGCAATAAAAGGCGAAGGCGGCATCACGTTTGCGCAGGAAGAAAAGTCCGCCAAACATCCGAGCATGCCGCATAGCGCGATCGCATCCGGCGCAGCCGACCATGTGCTTGCACCTGCTGACATTGCAGGGGAACTTGTAAAGATCAGTCACCATCCTCATATCACTAATGTGAAGGAGTTGACCCCGGAATCGGTGGCGTTTTTTGGCAAGGAGAGGGAGGAGTCTCTTCAAAAGATTTTTGCGATGTTGCAGGCGAAATCGGGAGTAAACTTTTTTCAATATAAATCTCCAACTCTAAAGCGACGCATTAGCCGCAGAATGGTCTTGCACAAAATCGAGACGCTCGAAGAGTATGTGGTTTACCTCAAAAACACCCCTGCTGAAGTTGGAATGCTCTTTCAGGACATGCTTATCAATGTTACCGAATTTTTCCGTGACAGAGAGGTCTTTGAGAACTTGAAGCGGCACGTGTTTCCTGCTCTACTGAAAGAGCACTCTAAAGACGAGCCCTTGCGACTATGGTCCGCGGGATGCTCGACCGGCGAGGAGGCTTACTCGCTTGCGATGTGCCTCATAGAATATCTGGATAGTGTAAAACGTGGCATCCCCATACAAATCTTCGGAAGCGATCTTAATGAGGCTTGCATTGCAAAAGCAAGGACCGGCATATACCCCTTGAGTATTGCCAAGAATGTCTCGTCGGAGCGCCTACGTAGATTCTTTACAAAAGTGAATGGCAACTACCAAATTTCAAAAGCAGTCCGCGATATGTGCGTTTTTGCTAAGCAAGACCTCCTAAATGACCCTCCTTTTTCGCAGCTCGACCTTATCGCGTGCCGGAATGTACTGATTTATTTCGAGCCAGTCGGACAAAAACGTGTTCTGCCGATCTTCCATTATGCACTTAAGTCTACAGGGTATCTCGTGCTTGGAAAATCAGAAGGTATAGGCGAGTTTACCGATTTATATCTGCCTAAATATAAAACGCACAAAATATATGCTAAAAAGGCGTCGACCTTAGGTCGTCACCTTAAGACGTTTCTTGCCATGGATTCGGGAGTGGTGCCTCATCATCCGCACACAGAAATACAAGCCAGGACCGGGCGGGCAAAAGGATATACACAAAGTACGTCGGTTCCTCTCCTCCTTGAGGGTGAGCTATCAAAGGACGTCGATCGCATCCTCCTTTCCCAGGGACTGGTTGCTCCGAGCGTTGTCATCGACGAGGATATGCAAATAGTCCAATTCCGCGGCCATCTCGCTCCCTATCTCAATTTTCCCACAGGCAAAGCTACATGGAACCTTCTGAAAATGGCGCACGAAGGCATACTCATGGAACTCCGCGGAGCGATTACTGACGCCAAAAAGAAACAGCGGACAGTCCTGCAAAAAGGAATCGTGAATATAGAAGTAATTCCCCTCAAGCGACATACTAAGGGTGAGCAAAACTTTCTCATCGTGCTGCGCCCCGGCGAGCAAGCAGCACTTTCAGAAGCGGGCACGCCAAATGGAGCATGGCAGGGCGACGGTAAACATGCCACTCGCCAGATCGAAAAACTAGAACGAGAAATATTGATATTGAAAGAGCATTTGCGCACTGCTCTCGAAGAGGAGGAAGGGGCACGGGAAGAGTTCCAGTCGGTCAATGAAGAAATTGTATCCTCCAATGAGGAGTTGCAGAGCACTAATGAGGAGTTGGAAACCGCGAAAGAAGAGTTGCAGTCCACCAATGAAGAGCTGGTGACCGTTAACGAAGAACTGCAGACTCGCAATACCGAGTTGTCTCAAACCAACAACGATCTCAGCAATATCCTAAACTCCTCAAATGTGCCCATCATTATCGTTGATCGAGAGCTCCGCATCAGACGGCTTACTTCCGCAGCAGAAAAATCGCTTCATATCATTCCTTCCGACATCGGCAGATCTATTACCGATATTAAGCTTCCGATCCGATTTCCCGATTTGCGCAAGTTGCTTCTCGACGTGATCGAGAACGTCCAACCGCAACATCAGGAAATAGAAGACGAAGAACGCCGTTTCCATACTTTGTGGGTACGCCCCTACAAAACGTGGGACAACAAGATCGACGGAGCGGTAATGACGCTCATTGATATAGATGACGTTAAGAAGGGCAAACGAGAGCTTGAACAATCCCTCTCTTACGCACAAGGTATTTTAGGCACTATGCGGGAACCGTTGTTGGTGCTCGATAAGCATTTGCGAATAAAGAGCGCGAATGCCGCCTTTTATAGAATGTTTGGTACTGTCGCGAAAGATACCGAGGGGATTTTTTTGTACGAACTAAAAAATCATCGATGGGACACGGCTCAATTGCGCGAGGTGCTTGAAAAAATCCTGCCTAAAAAGGCATCTTTCCAAGATCTCGAAATTACTTTTAAGTTTCCAGATAGCGCGTCGAAAGTAATGTTGTTTAACGGACAACGACTACTGCAGAGTGAGGGAAGCGAAGAGCTAATCCTTCTTGCAATGCAAGATATTACTGAACAGAGAGGCCTGCAGCAGCGCAATGATAGCTTTATGAGTATGGCGAGTCACGAGTTGAAAACACCCGTGACGACGATAAAGGCGCTCGTGCAGATCCTCCAAAAACGTTTCGAAGAAAGTGAAGACAAGATGCTTGTCGAATATCTTATACGAATGGATCAGCAAATTGAACAATTGACAAGACTGGTCACCGACTTGCTCGATGTTTCAAAGATCAAAGCAGAAAAATTCGTGCTTGAGGAAAAAATATTTGACTTTGACCTACTGGCAACGGAAATTGTCAAAAGCTGCCAACTTCTCTCCCCACGGCATGTAATCGTGATAAAAGGAAAAACACAAGCAAAGATCAAGGGCGATCGCAGTAGTATCAGCAGAGTGTTTATAAATTTACTAGTGAATGCAATCAAATATTCTCCAAATGAGAATAAAATTATCGTTACTCTTTCATGCACGGAGACAGAGGTGTGCGTGGGCGTCCAGGATTTTGGCATAGGAATCGAACAGGCTCTTCAAGGTAAAATCTTCGAGCGTTTCTTTCAGATCGGCAATGATAATGGACAGAACTTTTCAGGGCTCGGTATAGGCCTCTATATTTCTGAAGCTATTGTGGCACAACACCGGGGCCGTATATGGGTTGAAAGTAAGGAAGGCAACGGAGCTACATTCTTTTTTACACTCCCAATGCAGCAGGCGAAAGGAAAAAAACGTACATGAATACTACCAATATCATAAAGAAAAAAGTTTTGATCATCGATGACAATACAGGAATTTTATTTGTCCTGCAGGAGGCATTGACCCTAAGGGGCTACGATGTATTTGTATCCGAAACATTTGCCGGGGTCGATTCCATAGAAAAGAGTGCACCCGATCTCATTTATCTCGACATCTCTCTTGTCGGGAAAGACGGGCGCGAAGTCGCTCAGGAACTCAAAAACAGCAAAGGAACAAAAAATATCCCTATTATCATAGTCACTGCATATCCAAACGCGGATGAACTGGCGAAGGCAGCAGGAGCGGACGACTACCTTACCAAACCATTTGAACTTGAGCATCTTTGGAAAATGACCGCAAAGTATACGTCGGGGCACTTCCTAGGGGCGTGAAATTCTTATTTTTGCTCTCAAAGACCGATATCACTGAAGTTC
>DAICZX010000018.1 GCA_027310925.1 Candidatus Parcubacteria bacterium | reverse complement strand
AAGCACTCTCTTTCTCATAACACCGTTTATGGCGCAAGCCGCTAATGCCTGGCCCTACGCTCCAGGTGCCACCACCGACCCAGCCTGTCTCCCAACGGATTCCACATGTACAGTTTCAAGCGTCACTGCCTCCGGTACTGTCGGTCAAGTTCCGTTCTACGCCTCTGCGGGCTCTATTCTCGCCGCCACCTCCACGCTCACCATTCTCGCGAATGGTAATGTCGGCATAGGCACCACGTCACCTACCGATGTCTTCTCAGTGAACGGTCCGATCTTCCTTGCCGATGTCACACCGTCTCAGACAACCAATCGTCTCTATAGCTCCAGCGGTTCCCTCTACTGGAACGGTTCGCTTGTGGGTGGGGGAAGCGTGGGCAACTGGACCACCTCGTCCGGCAACGTGTACCGCACGTCGGGCAATGTCGGTATTGGCACAACCTCTCCCTATGCTCCTCTCTCAGTAGTTGGACAGGTAGTCGGATCGTACTTCACTGCAACCTCAACAACTGCCACCTCCACCTTTGTTGGAGGAGTGAATGTGGGAACTGGGAACGGATACTTTATCGGAGGATCACCGGTCATTGCTAATGGTGGAAACACGCTTGGGTATAATAATACGAATACAAGTGGCGGTGTTGCGGTTGGAACCGGTAACACAGTGAATAGTTCTTCACTTGCGACAGCAATTGGAAACGCTAACACCGCGAGCGGTATTTTCTCATCCGCTGTTGGAGTGGATAATAGTGCAACTGGCACGCAAGATACAGCGTTTGGATTCTCAAACGACGCCGGTAGTTCAAATTCAGTAGCAATCGGCAGCAACACGAGCGCGTTCGCCGCCGGCGCCATTGCCATCGGGAATAGCGTCACTAACACAACCGCACATTCTCTCATGATCGGCCCCTCCAGCTCCGCTACGATTACAATCCTCAGTAACGGCAACACAGGTATTGGCACAACCTCTCCCTATGCCATGCTCTCGGTGGCGGGACAGGGCGTCTTTCAGAATATAGTCGCAACGAGTACGACGGCGACGAGTACGTTTGCGGGCGCAGTTTCTATTAGCAATAATGGTTTTGACATCCCTGGGGATGCGCTTAATGTCCTCGGTAATGTGGATATACCATCAACCCCTGGCGGAGGTAACTATGAAATGGGCGGTGTTCCGGTTCTTCGGGCAGGAGTTATCTTCTCAGGAGATAATTTCTTTGGCATGGACGCGGGTGGTAACTTCTTAGGAGGAGGCAACTACAACACCGGAGGCGGATATAACGTTTTTGGGAATAGTACTAGCGTCAACGCTAATAATAACAGCGCGTTCGGTTTTGAGGCGCTGCAGGATAACAATGGTGTTAACAATAACGCTTTCGGTTCCGACGCCCTTTTAGTTAACAACACAGGTAATGGTAACAGCGCCTTTGGCTACAACGCTCTTACCTCAAATACGACAGGGAATGCAAACATCGCTATCGGTAACGCGGCTCTCAGTTCAAACGTAAGTGGTATTAATAATGTCGCGGTTGGAGTAGGCTCTCTAATTGGCAATGTGGGTAGCTCGTATAATGCCGCGGTTGGTATGCACGCTATAGCTGGCGTGGAGAGCACCTCAACCACCGCAGTCGGTTACTTTGCGGGTGGTGCTATTAGCGGCAGCGTACAAGGAAATACCGATATCGGATACTATAGCGGCTATGTAGAAGCGACAAACGATTACTCCATCAACAACACCTTCCTCGGCTACCAATCTGGCTATGGAACCGTTGGCTCATACAACCTTGCGCTCGGACAGAATGTAACGCTTGCCTCGACGACAGGTAGCGGTCAGCTCGATATCGGCAATGTGTTGTACGGTTCTGGTATGTATGCATCCTCGACTGCCATGTCTTCCGCGCCAACTGGCGGCTCCATCGCCATAGGCACCACCTCCCCCGCCGCTACTCTCACCGTCTGGGCTCCAAGCACGGCCGCAAGCACCACACCGGTATTCCTCGTCTCCAATAACGCCTCTACCACACTCTTCCAGGTCTATGACAGCGGAAACGCCACCTATTCAGGTGCTATCTACCAATCGTCCGACAAACGTCTGAAGACCAACATCACCCCTCTTGACGCTTCCTCCTCTCTTGCTGCTATCCTTGGACTCACTCCGGTCTCCTATACGCGTCTTGATCAACCGGGAGGCGGCACCAACCTCGGTTTCCTCGCTCAGGATGTACAGCAGATATTCCCCGAACTCGTTGCCACCACGAGCCCCACCGCTCTTACCCCGAACGGCACGCTCACCCTCAACTACATAGGACTCATTTCTCCGATCGTTAGGTCCATTCAAGCGCTTGCGTCTGAGGTTGGTGGTTTTGCGCAGTCGATAACAACAGCGGTATTAAATGCGACAACTGTTAATACACAAAAACTCTGCGTCGGCACCACCTGCATTGATCAAGCTCAACTCGCAAGCATACTCGCTAACCAAGGACAGGGAAGCGGAAACTCAGGCGCATCCACTCCAAAAGCTTCCTGCACTCTCACAGCCTCCTCAACCTCTGTCGCTCCCGGAGACCGCACAATCCTTTCCTGGAACTTCCCTCAAGCAGGAACCTTCTCCATAGACCAGGGAATCGGTTCTGTCTCTCCCGCGCTCTCCGGTACGACCACCTCGGAAGCTATTAACGCCGACACAACCTTCACCGGTACGGGTATAACCGCCACTGGTGCCACCATCACCTGCTCGACCTCGGTCTCGGTAATGTCGAGACCTCTTTCTCTCGACCTCTCGACGAGCACGCCGCCCATAGTGTCTACCGACGACGCGACGAGCACCGCAACGTCTTCACTATCAGCAGGTACCAGTTTGACTTCGACCGATACGGCTGCAATGAGCACGCTACCGGTAATAACTCTCCCACAGAACGACGCGACAAGCACCGCCTTATGATGTTCATTCCAAATGCATCTCGCGATCGGCGATATGGGCGCGTGCTGCGAGCGCGATATGATTTTTTAATTCAGGATCTTGAGCGGCAAGATGTGCTGCCTCGGCGCGTGCCGCCTCCACTAGCTTGATATTTTTCAGCGCCTCCATTGCGATATCCGAAACGCCCCATTGCTTGCCGCCCGTGAGCTCGCCCGCGCCGCGAAGTGCAAGATCATATTCGGCGAGCTCGAAGCCGTTTTTGGCATTGATGAACGCCTTGAGTCGATCCTTCGTGACTTGCCCGAAGGACTCAGGCAGCGCGAAACAATATGCCTGGTGCGTCGATCGAATGACTCGGCCACGCAATTGGTGCAGCTGCGCGAGACCGAAGCGTTCAGCGCCCTCGATGAGGATGACGGTCGCGTCCGGGACATTGACGCCGACCTCGACGACCGAGGTCGCGACGAGAATGTCGATCTCTCCTTTTTCAAATTCCTGCATCGTCTCTTCTTTTTCCGTTGGACGCATTTTGCTGTGCAGGATGGCTATCGTCGCATCGGGGAATACATCTTTCCCAAGTCGTGCCGCTTCGGCTTTCACAGATTTTGCTTGGAGCGCAAGTTCTTTAGTCGGATCAGGTTCGTCGATACGTGGGCAGATGACGTATGCCTGGCGGCCCTCTGCGAGCTCGGCACGCACGCGCTCGTACGCACGCCCGCGCCTCTCGGGGCCAAGCACTTCAGTGATAACCGGCTTTCTGCCAGCAGGCATTTCATCGAGAAGCGTGAGGTCGAGGTCGCCATAGATCGTGAGTGCGAGCGTGCGCGGGATAGGCGTCGCCGTCATTGAGAGCAGGTGTGGCGCGCTTGCACCCTTGGTCGCGAGCTTCTGTCGATGTGCGGTGCCGAAGCGGTGCTGCTCGTCGATGATGGCATACGCGAAATATTTGAACGAGAGCGACTTCTCGATGAGCGCGTGCGTGCCAATGACGATCGGGATCTCGCCGTTCGCGACCATTTTTCTGAACGCTGTTTTCGGGAGCTTCGCCGATTCCTCATAACGTACTTTCGATGGGAACTTTCGACATTCGCTGCCGGTGATGAGGCCGATAGGTATGGGATGATTTTTGAAATAAGAAACGAACGTAGAGAAGTGTTGTTTCGCAAGTATCTCGGTCGGACAGAGATATGCGACCTGGAGTGTGCCGGCGATGCGTCCCTTCGGGAGCGAGGTCGCGACGAGGTAGGCGGTGGCTGCTGCAACCGCAGTTTTACCGCTTCCCACATCGCCTTCGAGAAGCCGCAGCATTGGGTGGGTTTTTTCAAAATCGGTGACGATGGCGTCGATTGCGCGTATTTGCGCTCTCGTCGCGGGAAAGGGAAAGGACCCAATGAAGTCGGCGAGCGCGCCACGATTGACAGCGACCGACAAGGCAGATTGTGCGAGGAAAGTACGGCGGCGCTGCTGCATCACCACCTGGAGCGCGAATACTTCTTCGAAAGCAAAACGTTTGTGTGCTGCTGCGGCATCTTGCGGTCGTCGCGGTGCATGAATGAAGATTAGTGCGGAAGAGAGCGAAGGCAGATTGTAGCGTGCGAGAATTTCAGTCGGAATCGGATCGGGGATCTCCTCATGCGCTTTCGTCTCGAAGACTTTCTGAATGGCATGCAGAAACCAGAGCGATGAGACGCCACGACTCTCTGAATAAATCGGATACATTTTTCTCGGAATTTCAGTGCCTGAAATAAATAATGTGTCATGCACTGCCTCGGGGGCAACTGGCGACTTGTCTATTTCTGGATTCGCAAGGTAGATTTTTGTACCCGTGCCGCCCACGCGCCCGTTTACCTTCACAACCATGCCATCACGTAGCGTTTTCGCGATGTAGGGCTGGCTGAACCACATCATTTTTATCTTTCCCGACGCATCTTCGAGCCAAGCTTCAGCGACCGGCCGGCGACTCTTCCAGGTTTTCCGTATATCTGGTTTACGCACGGTGCCGTAGAGTGTCACCTCAGCACCCGTCGTAACGCCAGCAATCGTTCCCGTCGGTCCCGCATTCTCATAGCGGGCAGGGAAATGGTAGAGCAAGTCGCGAATAGTTCGTATTCCTAGCTTCGTGAGCGCGCGCTTCTGCTCTGTCTTCAGTCGTGTGAAGTGCTTCTCAATTGCGTCCCCAGGGTTCATATCTGTAGTATACTGGCGGTTTATCATGAACGCGAAGAATATAGTGACGGCGTATAAGAAGCAGGGTGCGCGCGTAGAGACGAGAGCTCGTGTGAAGCTGAAAGAGAAAAAAGATTTCTCGCTTTGGTATACGCCGGGCGTTGGCGCTGCTGCTTTACATCTCACGAAACATCCAGAAGACGCGCGGAAAATGTCGATAAAGAAAAACAGCGTCGCCGTTATTTCCGACGGCTCGGCGGTGCTCGGGCTTGGCAACATCGGTCCTTATGGCGCATTACCGATAATGGAAGGGAAGGCGCACATATTTAAAGAGGTGGCAGGCATTGATGCATGGCCCATTGTGCTTGATACGCAGGATCCGGACGAGATTGTGCGCATTGTGAAAGCCATTGCGCCCGCCTTCGGCGGCATCAATCTCGAAGACATTTCGGCACCTCGGTGTTTCGACATCGAGCAGCGGCTCATTAAAGAGCTCAATATACCCGTAATGCACGACGATCAGCACGGTACCGCAGTCGTCGTGCTTGCGGGGCTAATCAACGCGGCGAAAGTCGTAAAAAAGGACTATAAGAAATTGAAGGTCGTTATAAACGGTGCGGGCGCGGCGGGGACGGCGGTCGCAAGACTGTTGTTTGCAGCCGGCGTCAAAGATATTATCCTCCTCGATCGTGCGGGAACGATTTATGCCGGCCGCTCTGATTTGAATGCGTACAAGACTGAACTCACTACGTTCACGAATCCCCGCGGCGTGTGCGGGGATCTTGCGGAGGCGATGCGTGGCGCGGACGTGTTCATTGGCCTTTCTGGAAAAGGACTCCTTAAGGCAGGACATGTCGCAAGTATGGCGCCGCGCGGAATTGTTTTCGCGATGGCTAATCCCGACCCGGAGATTCTGCCCGATAAAGCGAAAAAGGCAGGTGCCGCTGTTGTTGCGACGGGCCGCTCCGACTATCCGAACCAGATAAACAACGCCCTTGTTTTCCCGGGGATGTTCCGTGGAGCACTCGATCATGGAGTTAAAAAGATCACCGAGAAGAACAAATTGCGGGCCGCCCGTGCGCTTGCCACGCTCATCAAGAATCCGACAGCCGAGAAGGTTATCCCCGACCTCCTTGATTCGCGTGTGGTCAAGGCCGTTGCGCGGGCGGTACACTAGGAGTATGCGGAAGAAACGAACGGCGAAACGTGTTGGTTTCTATCAGACACTTGTGACGCTGCCGGACCGGCTGTATCCCTTCAAAACACAAGTACAGGGGCAGTGGGTACGTGGCGTTCGTTCGTATAATGCGACGTTCGCGCGGTACGAGCGAATGTACGGCACTGGCCATTACGGTTTCAAACTCGATGCCTATCTGCAACTCTTCCATCTCTTCGGCGCCATACTTTTCTTGACCGTTGCAGCCTATCTCTCCGAGTCATTTCTCGGCGGCGCCCGTGCAATGTACGTATTCCTTACTATTGCTGTGCTCTTCATTTCATTTCAAGAGTTTTACTTGCACCGTCGCATGTATCAGCAGCTTTGGAAAAAAGGTATTGTTGATTGGCTTACGTGGTGTGTGCCGTTCGGGATCTACTTTTTTACTCATTTGCGTTGATTCTGTGTGGTGCTACACTTAATGCATGACTATCACCATTGTGTACATAATCCTCGCAATCATCGTGCTTTGGCTCGTCTTCGCGTATAACAATTTTGTCACTCTTACGAATCGCGCGAAGGAGGCATGGGCCGATATCGCAGTGCAACTGAAGCGCCGTTACGACCTCATTCCGAATCTTGTTGAGTCTGTGAAGGGGTATGCTGCGCACGAGAAGACGACATTCCAGAACGTGACCGATGCACGAACGAGAGCGATGGGTGCCACTGGCACCGCGGACAAAGCCGCGGCCGAGAATGCGCTCGCGGGGACATTGAAGTCCCTCTTTGCCGTCGCAGAGAATTATCCGCAACTTAAGGCAAATGAAAACTTCCTCCAACTGCAACAGGAGCTTGGCGATACGGAAGATAAGATTCAGGCATCTCGTCGCTTCTACAACACGACCGTGATGGCGCTTAACACAGCCCTGCAATCGTTCCCAGGCAATATTATTGCGGGTTCTTTCAAATTCAAGCCGATGGAGCTCTTCGAGCTCGCGGCTGCTGATGCTGCAGCTGCAGAACCAGTGAAGGTGCAATTTTAAAATCCTATTTTCATGGCGTCACACTTCGAAAAATCGAAATGGGGCCCTGCAAAAACTCCGGGAAGTGCCGAGGAGATTTCGGAAGTAGTGAAAGATCTTGATAACGAGAACGCATTACTTAAGTGGCATGCCGAGTGGTTGGAAGAACAGCAGGGTATCGACCATCTTACTGGATTGAAAATGCGTAAGCCTTTTGAAGAAGAACTTGAGCGGTTGTTCAAAACGGTCCATGAAGGAGAAACGGCGGAACGTCGTAAAAATGCCGAGCATTTGAGGGGCTCCATGGTCTTTATAGACGTCGATCATTTCAAGGAAATAAACGATACTCGTGGTCACGAAGCAGGTGATGAGGTACTGCGGGAGATTGCGAAGGTACTGGCGGGCTCCGTTCGTTCATCGGACATAGTTGCCCGCTGGGGAGGGGAAGAGTTCGCGGTATTCTTGCGTGATACGGATGAAGGCGGTGCCGTACAGGAAGCAGAGAAGATCCGGAAAAATATTGAGGAACTTGAGTTTGAAAAATATCCAGACTTGAAAACTACGGCAAGCCTAGGAGTCGTTTCTTCGGAGAGCTCAAGTGATTTCCGGACACTGCTTAGACTTGCCGACGAGGCAATGTATGTGGCAAAGAAAGATCGTAATAAAGTTAACAAGTACGAAACATGAATCTCTACGCCGAACGTGCATCAAATATTCGCAGGACCTGGGCACTCGTGGTTGGGTTTTTGGTCGTGGTTATCGCAATTGGCTACGGGATTTCTTGGTACCTCAATAATTCCCTCATACTCTACATCGCCATTTTCATTGCCGTGGCGACGAATTTTTACGCCTACTGGGCTTCGGATAGACTCGTACTTTCTCTGAATCACGCGCGACCGGCTACACGGGAAGAATTCTTTGATTTCTATACAGTTACCGAGAATCTCGCGATTACCGCCGGAATACCTATGCCAAGACTCTACGTGATTGATGATCCGGCACCAAACGCGTTCGCGACTGGTCGCGACGAAAAGCATGCGGTCGTATGCGCAACAAGCGGTCTCCTTTCTATGATGACGCGTCCGGAACTCGAGGGTGTCATTGGTCACGAACTTTCACACATTAAGAATCGTGACATGCTGCTCATGACGATTGCGGTGGTGCTCGCGGGTTTCGTCGCCCTTGCCGCCAATATCTTTCTCCGCATTTCGTTCTGGGGCGGCGGTCGGCGTAACAATCAGGGGGAGGGAGGTGTGCTCTTGATGATCCTTGCCGTCGTTGGTATTGTGCTTGCGCCCTTGGCGGCAAAACTCATTGAGCTCGCCATTTCGCGTCGACGCGAATATCTTGCCGACGCTTCCGGCGTCTTACTTACGCGCTACCCAGAAGGTCTTGCGTCTGCGCTCGGAAAGATAGGTGGCTATACCGTACCAATGAAGAGTGCGAATCTTGCGACCGCACATCTTTTTATAGGGGATCCTTTTGGCGCAAAATCCGGTGGCAGTTCCGGTTGGATCGAGCGCCTTTTCTCGACGCACCCTCCGATTCCAGATCGAGTTAAGGCTCTCCTTGATACAGAAGTGCATTAACCACTAGATATAGACAGTTCATTGTGGTATCTTTATATCGGCTGTTCTCGAAACCAAATGAATAGGAGGAACACATAATGACACGAGTTCTGTATTTTTCCCCCCAAAAAGGATATGTTAATGGGAAGACTATTAACGACGAGGGGAAGATAACCAATAATAACGCAGGAACCGGTGATGGGAACTTTTGCTCTTGCGGCGGATGCAAGGGAATGCACCCGCAGAAAACGCGAAATAAGTGGTGGTGGAAGAAACTCGTCACCCAATTGGGATAAAGTCATACGGATGGCCTGTCGCGCGACAGGCCATCTTTTTATAATTACGTGCACAACCGTCTAAATTTTGATAGTGTTTTCAATACAGATTGATGTAGAGTCGAGTAACTATAAATATAGGAGGCGTCGCATAGTGGTCTAGTGCACCGCCTTGGAAAGGCGGCAGACCCGAAAGGGTCTCGAGAGTTCGAATCTCTCCGCCTCCGCCATTGATACTTTTTATCGGTGTGTCCTAATTACCTTAGGCATGAGGCAGCAGTACGACCCAAGTGGTTCGAATCGCATTCGAACTTCTTCCATAAAGTCAGAAAGAAATCTTCGGGATTCACATCGACGTGATAC
>DAICZX010000017.1 GCA_027310925.1 Candidatus Parcubacteria bacterium | reverse complement strand
ACATAAACAAAAGCAAATTTAATATCCACAAAGATATGGAAGTAAAAAAGGCAAGATTCAAGAGGTTAGCGACTCTCCGCACGAACGCGGTTCTTCATCGGTTGAAGGTTTTAAGCAACTGCTCAAACCGTCAACTTTACGAGTATGATGAGAGGGAGATAGATAAGATATTCGCCGAGATTGAAAAGATGCTGAAAGTGGCCAAAGCAAAATTTAATTTCTCAAAAAACCACGATGAATTCCGACTCTAAAATTATGGATATGTCCCGTAGCGATAAAATTCTCCTCTTCCTTTACGAGTACGGCAAAGGCGAGAAAGTGCGAGTCAGATACGAAGACATCGTGGCGGGACTTTTTAAAAAGTACCCGACCGATTTTCATTTAAAGGGTTATCCCGAGTATCCCGATTCCGGCGACTTGATTCACAAGCCGCTTTACGATTTCAAGAAAAAAGGCCTTGTAAATGCCGAGAGTAAAATATTCTCTCTTACGGACAGGGGTTTGGAATTCGCCAAACAACTCGCTGGCATAAAAAGCCCGAATGGCGGGAAATCGGGCGGTCGCTTGTCGAGAAGCGCGGAGACCGAATTCGCGCGCGTGAAATCTTCGGAAGGATTCGAGATTTTCGTTGCCGGGCAGGACTATAAACTTTCGGACAACGACTTTTACACCTACTTGGGTACGACAGTCAGGACTCCGAAGAACGCTTTTCTCGGACGGCTTGAAACTATGATGGCTGTAAGCGATGAGTTGAGAAAACATACGGACGAGCCGATGCATAAGAAGTTCGTCGCCTATCACGAATTTCTCGTTTCAAAACACAAAGACATAATAGATTTTTTCAAAAATAGCTGATATGGCGAAACGCATTATCACAATCGACGAAATTCCGAACGAAATCCACGATAACGCGCTGGACTTAATCGGCAACGATTTCAAATTCGACCACGCAAAAGGTATGGCCGAGTGGTTGAAAAACTCGGTTGACGCTTATCGTCGAAACGACATAAAGCAGGAAGACCAGCATGTCATTTTCCGGTTTACCGACCAAGGCCTGACTCATCCGATGGCCGAGTGTATAGATTTTATGGGAATGACCAAGGTGGACATCGAGAAGGCGTTGAAAATATGGTTCGACCCAGAGGCCGCAAAACGCGGCAAAAAAGGATTGAAGGTGTACGGCGGCCACGGAAACGGCGGCAAGTTCTATATGCGCCAAATGTTCGGCGAGTCGCGCTTCATTACATACAAGAACGGGGTGATGAACATCTTCGGTTTCAGCGAGAATAAAAAATACGGGTTTGCGAAAGGGTTTCAAGACAAGAAAATGAGTCCGAAGGAAGCGTTGGAGTTCGCCGAAATCGATTCTTTGCCGATTCCCGCCGACATCAAGAAAAAAATCTTGGAAGGAAAAACCGGGTTTACTGCGGTGCAAGGAATAGCTCCCAAAGGAGTCGGAAATAAATTCAAGATAGCGAGGGACATAGAAAAGTTTAAGAATCATCCCCAAGCGAGAAGGATTCTCGAAAGGGCGAACGTGTCCGTGGTCTACAATGACCATTCGTTGTACGGCCTTCTCAAACCGGACGAACTCGAACCTCTGGATAATGATAATTTCAAGAAGCCGCGAGTCGTCTATATTCCCGAGAAACTCACAATCCTATCCAATAAAGAGAAGGTCGTTGTTCCGATGGCGAACGGGAAATACCCTCCGGGCAAATTGACTCTCCGCACCTCGTCCGAAGCGTTGTCGAGAGGTAGCAATTTGGGCGAGATGAACAGAATCGACATCTTGGGCGAAATCGGAGTCATAGGTTCTTACCAACTTTCTGAAATCGGAGTAAAGGGCTTTCCTCACGCGGCATTTATCTATGGAGAATTCGGCCCGGCTCACGAAGGAGAAGCGTCTATCTTGGAAGACCCCGAGGACGATTGCGTCTCGAACGATAGAACCAAGCTTGTTGCTGAAAACGACAAAACCAAGGCTCTGCTCGAATGGATTGCCGAAGAGGTGGACGCGCTCGCGGCCGAGATAGCCGCTCTGGAGCGGTAGAAACAAAAAGCCAGCCAAAAGGACATAACCTCGAAGTTCAACGATGTCTTTAATGAGTGGAAAAACAAGCATATGAATAAAATATTCTCCGACCTTTTCGGTGGTGGGAGCGGCGGCGGAGACGGCGGTGGTGGGAAAAGCGGGACGGTTGTAACCGCACCGCCCAACGGATTCGACTTCAAATATCCCAGAGCGGAAATAGAGGTTAACGCCCCAGAGCGATTGACTCTCAAAGTAAACGTCCCTCAATCGCTTCCTATAGGCGCGACCGTTTTTATCGCCTCCGACTCCAAGGGCGTTAGCTTGGAAAGCGATAAGCTTTATATCAAATCGGATTTCATTAAAACGACTCCCGACGGGCAAGACGTCGCCTTTCTGGATGTTATGGTAATCGGCGCGGAAGTCGGCGCGGAAGCGACCATAAAAGCGACAGCTGGAAAACTTTCCGCCACGACCTCGGTAAAAGTCGTCGAGCAAAAAGATAAGAAATCAGGCAGGTCGTTCCCACAAGTTCTTCTATCGGGGCACAATCCCGACCCGCTGGGAATCGCCCCGGGCGGGAGTTTGACTCTCGGCGAAAGAGACCCCGTCGTATACCAGCGACCGCAAGACGTGGGCGCTAATATCTACTGGATAAACACCTCCAGTCCGATGGCTTCCACGATTTACGACAAATTTACTTTCAACTCTATCCAGTGGAGAAATTTTCTCTTCGAGCGGTACGTTGATATCTTCGTCAAAGAGGCCGTCCACGAACTCTACAAAAAAGATTTTGAGAATTTCAACGCGGACGCCGTAGACCAAAAGATAGCCGAGGTCGTAAGGCGAGTCCATCAAAGCGCGAACGAAGACCTAGAAGGATTCTTGTTCGACGACACCTATGTTGCCCAAAATGTCTGATGACTCCAATTCTCGACTCCGAACAAGAGAGGGTAAATTTTCTTAAAACTCGCGTCGAGAGCGTTTCTTTTCCTCGTCGCATTCTTGATGCCATGTTAAAAGAAAATATCAGGACAATCGCCGGAATCGTAAAACGTTCGCAGGCGGAACTGAAAAGCTTATTAAAACTGTCTGACAGAGAAGTGGAAGAGGTAGAGAAAAAGATTGAGGAACTCGAACGCTCTGACGCAAATTCAAGTGCACCAACTCTAGGCACGACTCTGGCGGAGTCCGACCAAGGCAAGAAAGCATCGGACGCTTTATCTCTTTCCGATTTAGGCGGCGCAGACGACATCGTGGCCACACTCTCGGAATATTTCGGTTATAAGAAGGAGACAATCACAAGCCCCGGCCGCACGAAGCGCGTCGTAGAGGTAAGGGATTTGATAGCGTACTTGTTGCGCGAATACGGCGCGATGTCTTATCCGGCGATAGGACGTTTGCTCGGGGGTCGAGACCACACGACGATAATATATTCTTACAACAAGACCAAAGACAAGGTGGCGAAGAATCCGGAATTGGCGCATAAGTTGGAGAATCTCATCGGCACAGTCGAATCAATCAAACAACGCAAACTTCGCGTAGAGCAAGATTTGATTCCCGAGATTCTCGCTCACACGGCGGGAATGTCGTCGCAACCTTCATATAAAGAAATTCCGGAACGTAGTAGGAAGATATTGGAACTGTGGCGAGAGGGTCTTACGTTGCAGAACATCGCTGGGGACTTCGGCGTAACGAGAGAGCGTATCCGGCAAATAATCGTGGCTACGATTAAACAAATGGCCGTCAACGAGTCCGTATCCAAAGGGATAGTCATGGACTCAAACCTTTTAGCCCAAGAAGAAGCTAAAAAGCGGCATTCCGTTCGCGAAGCTAAAAAGATTTCCGAACACCCCGAACCGGTAAAAAAGAAGAAGCGTTGGAGCCGATACTACGCCGCTTGCCGCTCTTGCGGCACAACGACGATTCCTCACGTACGGAAAGGGCTGTGCGAGCGGTGTATCGGCAGTTTCAGGTCGGGAAGGAGAGAACACATAATCACCGAGCATAAAAACAAATGCGATTCTTGTGGTATCGGAAGATACGAAGCGATTTCCGCCTATGGACGGGATTTCTACATCACGAAGACCCAAGACGTTTTATGTCGCAAGTGCTTTCTTTCGAGAACTGGAACGAAGCTTGGAAACCGCATACGGAGTAAGCGGTGATTTCACCGGAATAATTGTCCCGTCTTGTTCGTCGAGATATTTTTTTAGATACCTCGCCATCGTTTGAGCGACGGGGACGGAGACTGCGTTCCCGAATTGCTTGTATCCTTGCGTCGATGAAACCGGAATTTTGAACCAATCCGGGAAACCTTGAAGCCGGGCGCACTCTCGTTCCGTGAGTTTTCTGACGCCCCATTTGTTTATAGAAACGGGACGGTCTTGAATCAGATTTCTCTCTCGTCCCATATTGCCGGACACTATCGTATTTGAAACTCCTTCCGGGTCGAGTATCTCGCAACCAAAACCGCTTCCTTTCGCCGCGTGTCTCTCTTTATGAGCCAGCAATCCTTCGTAATATCTTTGAGAGAGATAATATTTCTCGTTGACGCTCTTTTCCAAGATGTCGGTAAGCTTCTCTCCTCCCACACCCCAACCTTTCTTCGGGAAAATAAAATCTCTATGAGGATTCTTTATTCCGACTATATAAACCCGCTCTCGGTGTTGCGGGACTCCGAAATTCTTTGAGTCCAATACGCTCTCGGAAACGGTATATCCTCCTCCGGCGTTCTGAAGAGCCGATTTAATAAAATCGTAAGTTGCTCCCTTGTTATGTCTCAACAGATTTTTTACGTTCTCCAAAACGAAAGCTCGAGGCTTTCGAGCGTCGAGGAATTTCACGACCTCGTTGAAAAGTTGTCCGCGCGGGTCATCAAGTCCGTCTCTCTTTCCTATCAGTGAGAAGGGCTGGCAAGGGAATCCCGCGAGAAGCACGTCGAAATCGGGAAGCGCCTCCGGATTCACCGACCTTATGTCTCGCTCGTCTATCTCTCCGAAATTGGTTCGATAAGTTATGCAAGCGTAAGAGTCGATATCGTTGGAATAGACGATTTCAAAATTTGCCCGCTCGAATCCTAGTCGCATTCCGCCGATTCCGGCAAACAAGTCTATGGCTTTAAATTTTCTTTTGGGGCTGGAAAGCACAACAGAATTATATCATCATCCGGACAAGGCTTTAAATATGTGGTCGATTCCGGCTGTGGAATCTGGCCGTTTTAGCCGGTGTTCCCATACTCGATAGACCGACCAGCCCATTTTCCGGTACTGTCCGTTCACTTCCGCGTCCCGCGCCTTGTTTCTCGCAATCTTTTCGCTCCAAAAACGCCTGTTCGTTTTCGGTAATGAGCCATGATAGCGACAGCCGTGCCAGAAACAAGAGTCGATGAACACCGCCACCTTCTTCTTACGGAACGCAAAATCGGGCTTACCGGGAAGATTAGGGACGTGCTGCTTATAAGCTCTTATTTTTCTTTCCTTGAGCAAAGCGGAGAATCGTTTCTCAATCTTCGAGTCCTTGTTCTTTACGAGAGCCATTATTCGACTCCTGTTTTCTTTTGAAAATATATCCGCCATATAACGATTATACTTTATTGACATATTCTCGGGAGCTACGCCGCTCTTTGAACGGTGAAGATAATCTTGTGCGCGCACGGGTAGGGTGTGGCAAGCACTCTCTAAGTGTTGTTTGTTCGTCCCCTCTCTCACCGCCAAAAAATCCGTACCCTGTCTTTTGCAAAAAATCTTCGTGTTCGGTTCTCGCATTTGAAAAACGAAAAAGTCTCCGGTGTGGCTCTACCGCTATACGCCGAGCTTCGCTCGGCCAAAATTATTTTTGGAAAGGCAGACCTTTCCAACTCTCTGCTCCGGCGGTAGGACTCGAACCTACAACCAACGCCTTAACAGGGCGCTGCTCTACCATTGAGCTACACCGGAATATAACGCCTAACTGGGCGTTATTGCATATTAACTTAAAAATCACGGGCCGCAATGTTAAAATATATGGATATGAACAAAAACTTGATACTTACGAGTTCTGCATTTACGAATGGGGGAATAATCCCAGCGAAATATACGTGCGATGGGGATAGCAAGTTGTCGCCCCCACTCGCAATTAGCGGTGTACCAGAAGGGACGCAATCGCTCGCGCTCATCATGGATGATCCAGACATCCCAGAGGTCAAAAAGAAGGAATTCGGGATTGAAGCATTCGATCACTGGACGCTTTTCAATATTCCCCCTACAACACGTGAGATTCCCGAGGGCGGGACTATTGGCACGTCGGGAGCTACAACAAGGGGCGATTTGCACTACATTGGCCCTTGTCCGCCACCAGAATACGAACCACAGGAGCACCGTTATAGTTTTAAACTTTACGCGCTCAGTGCACCACTAACACTCAAGACGGGTGCGACGAAGAAGGAAGTGCTCGCTGCGCTTGCACCGTTCATAATTACAGAGACCGAACTCGTCGGCCGTTATTCCAGAAAGTAACGTGACGCTAAACCATGTTGACCCTTTACGTGAAAACCGGATGCCCATTTTGCCGTATCGTGCTTCAAGCGGGTGAAGAACTCGGAGTTTCCTTTGAAGAAAAAAATATCGCAAGTGATGCAATAGCAACGGAACTTATCGCACGAGGCGGTAAGCGGCAAGTCCCCTATCTTGTCGATGGCGAACGGGGGATCGAGATGTATGAATCGAAGGAGATTGTTGCGTACTTGCACGCAAATTATCAAAAATCCTAATGTACATAAAAGTATTTGTCACGCCGGGTGCAAGGCGCGAGAAAGTTGAAGAGAAGGGCGAGATGCTCGCTATCTCGGTTCGAGAACCAGCAGCCGGGAACCGAGCTAATAACCGTGTGCGAGAAATTATCGCCGCTCAACGTGGGATATCATTCAGTAAAGTGCAGATCCTGGCAGGACATCGTTCACGGGCTAAAATGATCAGTATTAATGGCTAAAATTTCGTATCATGAATATCACTATCAAAGCGACGAAATATCAACTTAACTCCGAAACCGAGGCTCTTCTTGAGGAGAAACTTGCGGCCCCGTTGCGCCTCATTGGGGAGGACGGTGATCGCGCATTACTTGAGATAGAGATAGAGAACGCGCCGCCAGAAGGGCGCTCGGCGGAGCCGTGTCGTCTCGTTGCCCGTCTTATTATTGATGGTAAAGTCTTTCATGCCGAAGCGGTAAAGCCATCCCCAGAAAGTGCTGCAGATAAAGTCCGTAGCGAGCTTGAGGCCGAGATACGTCATTCGCGCGGGCGTGCGCAACGACTCCTAAAACGTGGGAGCTCGGCAATTAAGCGGATGTTACGCCTCGAGCGCTAGACGTCTCACACGAATTGATTGTCTGACATAAATACGCACCTTAGTGGTAAGGCACGTCAGATTCACCAAATCCGTACAAAATTTAAACCATCAATCCTCTTTACTGAAAGTCGTGTAATCAATCTCACGCTTGCCTTCAGGAATAACCAGTTTTGGAATGAAGATCTGATTTTTAAAGGACGCGGATATTATCTTTACGCGCTTCCCGTGGTGAAGGAAATAGGTACCGATAGTATCGGCGTAAGCACGATACTTGTTCCAGTTGGTTTCACCTGGGTCGGTAAGTGAGAGTAACCCATGTTCTTTTTTCAGTTTTCGCGTATAGGGGAAGTGTGACGCATCTTGCGGGATTGGCGTGACAGTACCGGAAAGGAAGGCGGGAAGCGTCTTGACGAGCAATTCAGCGCCCATGGAGATAAGGCGTGGACGCAACTCACGTGCGGTTTCAGAGGACACAATGTGTGTCATCTCCTGCGCAAGAATGTCTCCCGCATCGAGTTCCTTTGCCATTTTCTGGATAGTTACACCGGTTTTCGTGTCGCCGGCAAGGAGCGCGCCTTCAAGCGGAGTCGCACCGCGATATTTCGGTAAAAGCGAATAATGAACATTTAATACGCCCATTGGGAAGGCGGCTATGAGTTCTTCGGGGAATATTTTCCCGTAAGCAACAACAATGGCATAGGCGCACGTATACGTGCCAATAGAGGCGATGGCGCTTGCGTCAAGCGAAGCAGGCGCAAATACTTTAATGCCGTGCGCGAGAGCGAAGGTTTTTGTTTCTGGGGGCTTGACTGCAAGGCCACGCCCTTTCGGAGCATCTGGTAAGGTTATGACAAGAGTAGGGGTGAAGCCAGATTCAATAAGAATCGCCAGTGTGTCGTGTGCGACCTTGGGCGTGCCGAAATAAGCGAAATTATGAGTTGGCGGCATGCGAGATATGGATGAGATTTTCAGCATGATCAATGAAGAGGGTGCCATTTAAGTGATCGATTTCGTGTTCAAATATTTGCGCCATGAGGCCGCCACCGCCCCGCTCAAGTCGCGAACCGTCAACACGGCGGGCACGAATAGTGACGCGCTCATGTCGGTTGGTTGTACCGTACACGCCACGGACAGAGA
>DAICZX010000016.1 GCA_027310925.1 Candidatus Parcubacteria bacterium | reverse complement strand
GTATTGTAGTGCTGGAATAAGCATGAGTGCAGATGAAAATGCGATTGTACCGAACACCACGAGTCGAAGACGTGCTGCATTTTGGCGCGCAAATGCTACACGCGCAAGAACTATTGAAAGGAGTTCCTGCGGTGGCTCAACTTCTTTAAAAAGCAACATATCTTCTTTTTTTGTCATTTTAAGTATATACGGAATTATGCACTGTTTTGGTGCATATCGTCGAGATACTGGCGCAGTTTCGCAAGACCACGGTGGTGTCGACTCCTTACTGTATTTACAGGCTCGTCGAGGATTTTACTTATCTCTTCGAACGTCATATGGTTCATATAGCGTAGGAGCAACACCTCCCGGTAATTAAACGCGAGTTTTTTTAAAATCGCCTCCACATTCTGTGCATCATGTGCCCGCGCAACGATTTCGTCCGGTAGGTCTTCTGGATCCTGCACGTTTGAAATGTGAACATTGTCATTGAGATTTTCAAAGTCTGAAAAAACAAATGATTTCTTTTTCCGCAAATAATCAATGGTAGTATTTCGTGTGATATGCATAAGCCAAGTTTTGAATTTTGCGTTACGTGGGTCGTACTTCTTTAGATTTTTCCATACTTTCAAAAAAGTGTCCTGCACGACATCTTCTGCTTCATCACCAACCGATCGTGCCGCAAAAGAGTACACACTTTTCAAGTGGCGTTGTACGAGCAACGCAAATGCGTTCTCATCTCCGGTCAAATGCCCGGCCACTAACTCTTCATCGGTTCTCATCATTAACCCGTATTGTATTCCAATCACGTGCTTATGCGAATCCAGGGAAATAATCCGTTTTGATATGGTAGGGTGATACACCCATGTCACGAAGAATTTTTTTAAACGCATCAACCATTCCATGTGGACCAGAAATATAGAAGATACGTTCTCGATAATCTGGTATTTCATTGGCGATAAGCGCACCATCGATTGTTCCTGTACGTATATTTTGTCCAACACTCAACCTATTACCTGTTACAGCATAAATAGTTTTCATGCCGATTTTTTGTGCGGCATCATCGAACGTATCCTTGTATGCAATTTCATCAGCCATCTTATTCGAATAGAGAAGAGTAACCGAGCGTACATCTTTAGTATCGATAAGATACCGCACCATACTGCGGAAAGGTGTTATACCAACTCCACCAGCAATGAGAGCGAGCTTTTTTGTTTTATCCCTCGGCAGAACGAAGTCTCCAGCTACATGTGAAGCTGATATTGTGTCATATTTGCGCATCATACCAAGCGCCCTTTTAAAGCTGCTTTGATGTTCATAAAATTTCACACCGAGACGTATGGAACCATCAGCTTCGGTTGGTGAAGAAGCTATAGTGAAATAGCGGCGATTACCGCGGCTGTCGGCGAAACGATGTCCAAGAGTCCACTCTATATACTGTCCCGGACGGAAAGTTACCGGTCGATCTGGCATAAATACGAACTCATAAATTCCGTTAGCGAGCTTATTTCTCTCAACCAGCGTCAATATAAAGCGCCCTTTAGGGCTGGCGAGATACGCAAAAATGTTGCCAATCAACAAGGCGCTTTCTGGTGCGAAATAAAAGGATCCCAAATGAATATTTGGAGCGAATAAAAAACCAACGATTGCCCCATACAGAATTCGTAGGGAACGACTAGGCGGCATGGTAAGCGGCTCGGTAAGCATAACGAATGCAAGGAAGAAGAACGGTGAATGGATGAATGTCTGTGTAATCGCTGTGACCGGACTGCCTCCGTTTGAGGTGAGTATTACGGTCAGCAATGCTACGACAGAAAAGGAGAGAACAAGGTCGAATCGGCGAATTTTTCGTACAATAAGCAATCCACCCACCAATACAAAAAAGAGAAGCGGGAGATTACCAGCGACCCACCAGGTGGCCGATTGGTTGAGTACGAACGTCCCAAGCACAACACCGAATGCCGCTGGATTAAAAATGTGTTTATTACCAATCGCGAAGATGTATTTTGATGCCATAGCCCAAGCTGCCGCGAAAATGAGAAAACCGAAGCCCGCGTAGTCAGTGGGGGAAACGGGGCTAATAATGAGGGTGAGTATGAGGCTGGTGATGTACACTGACTCGGTGTTCGGTGTTGCGCCAAATCCTTTCGCAAATGCGAAATTAACAATCCAGCACGTCATGAGGATAAGAAGAGCCGAGAAGGCAAGATTCACGGGATGGTAGGGAAGGAGGCCGAGTGATCCGAAAACGGCTGCCGCGACGAGCAACACAAGAAGGTAGTACAGCACAAGGCGGTACATTGTTATCCGATTAAGGAAATTATCAACGAATGCCATAAACTATGCCTTTGCCTGGACAAGCGCCGAGGCGAGTGATTGCACAAACGCCTGGCTCGTAAAGGTTGCGCCAGATACACCGTCTATATTCGCATTTTGGGCCTGAATTGCTTCTTGAACTAGATACGGCATTGCCTGCTGGTTGATGAAAACTGAGGTTGAGTGACTGTTCGGATATTGGAGGAATTTTACATCAGCGAGCTGTCCGTTTCGTACAACCGCTTCTACTTGAACAGCACCGTAATACGCATCGGCTGGACTACCCGTGTATGATCCATCGACATATTGACCAGCCGATTTTTTTAACACATGGGTTGGCACCGGTATCGTTTTGGGTGCAGGGTTATTCGTCGTCGGAGCTGGTGCGGGTGAGGTTGTTACTGGTGCTGAACCACTAACCTGAGAGAGTGTCTGCAAAAGCGCTTCGTTTGCCGTCTTGTACGACTGGCTCGGGGTTGCCTGAGTGGGTCCGACGGCTACCGACTGTCCCCCGCTACCATTTTGCATCAGTGCATAAACAGCCGAGATAATGATAAGGCCGAAAGAAAGCGCGAGCTTCCTAGAGGTTGGCGAATGCGATTCTATTTGCGGGGCAGCCATGATATGTACTATACATACACGGCGGGCATAGAAATTATTTCACCCCCATCAGTCATCTGACACTACACGAATACCATAGGCGTAAACTAGACCATTTTGTAGATGACCCGCAACGTACACATTTTCTCCAACGGAGAGTGTATGGATATCAAATCCAGGAGGAGGCACGATAGTCCAGGTTCCCTCATCGGAATCGAGATCTGCATCATTGTGTGAAATAACAAATATAAGTCCAGTACCAGTAAGGGACGTGATGACTCCACGATAGACACCTTGGTCTTGGTGTGAATCATGGACTTGTTCGTACCAAGGTCCGAGAATAGGGAGTTGGTCTTTATCCGCTTCAGAGAGGAGGAACGGGTGGAGTGGTGTAAGGTCTACGAGTGTGCTGCCAACGACACTAATAGCGAGTATCCATAAAAAAATACGAAGAAGGGGGAATCGATACACGGGGGTAAGTCTGCGTATTAAGAACTCGAGAATCACGAGGAAAAGTAGGAAGATGAGAAAAGATGTCCACGGGAAAAGTATAATGAATTTCAGCAACCCACGTTCACCGAACTCAAGGAGGAACTGGACGCCACTTGCACGAATACTGAAGAACGCGAAGCTGAGTGCAAAAAGCGAGCCGATAAGTGTGAGTACAGAAACTGTGCTAACCAGGACGATGCGGAGTATGAAATAGATTCTTGACCGCATGGAGATCTCTCCGCTGTGGATCTTTTCAAGCACATTCTTCTGGATATCAGTTTCCTGCGACATACTGCTTAAGTGCCTCGCGGGCGCGATGCAGACGAACACCCACTGTACCGATCGGCACACGAAGCACATCGGCTATTTGTTGGTAATCAAGCTGTTCCAAGTAATACAGGATGATGACTTCGCGGTAGTTCGGTGGGAGCGCTTTGAGTCCGCGCTCAATGAGCGCGCGCATTTCCGTACGTTCCTCGTCTCTCGCTGGATCGACCTCGTACGCTGCGTGCGCCGAGAACAGGTCGAGATCGACCGTCACGAAGGGCAGTCGGCTGTTTTGACGCATCGTATTTACAAACATATTATGCGCAATGCGATAGATCCATGGCGAGAATGATCGGGTAGCGTCGAAACCTTGAATATTCCGATACACTTTAATAAATACCTCCTGCACCGCGTCTTCAATATGGGCCTTTTCCGAGAGGAATTTTCTGCCGTATCGGATCAGTTTCGGCTGGTACCTATTCATGAGTACACCGAAGGCAGCCTCGTTCTTCCCCTGCATAAGCGTTGCAAGCTCTTCATCGGTCTTGTGCGTCAGGCTCTCATCCATTTTCTCCCGCCGTCAGGAAACGACATTCGTCGGCGAGCCTTCCGAAAAGTGTCGTATGTTCTCGATCGAGGCGTCAAGGATGCGCGTGATAGCCTCGGTTGTGTTGAAGGCGGTGTGCGGGGTCACAATGACGCGCGGGTGTTCGATAATGTAATGGTTCGCGAGCGCGATCTTGAGCGCATTTTCGTTTGGATGCGACTGAACGAGGAGCAGAGTCTCATCGGCCATGTCGCCCTCTTCTTCAAGCACATCGAGCCCGGCTCCGGCGAGCGTGCCGACCTTGAGCGCTTCGACGAGCGCTTCAGTTTCGACGACCGCACCGCGGGAAGTATTAATGAGATAAGAACCTTTCTTGAACGCACGGATATTTTCTTTATTGATGAGGTGATGGGTATGCGCATTGTATGGGACATGCAGTGTGACAATATCGGCAGCCGTGAGAAGCTCCTCCAAAGAAGCATAGGCGAAGTTAAGTGTTTGAGCGAGTTCCGCATTCGGATACGCATCGAAGCCGATAACTTTCATATCGAAGCCCTGCGCCATACGGATGGCGTGCGCGCCAATGTGCCCGGTGCCGATAACGCCGATTGTCTTCCCGGCGAGGTCAAAGCCACGGAAGCCGACCGGGGAGAATCCGCCCGCCTTGACACTCGCCTCAGCCTCGCTGATGCGGCGCGAGAGCGAGAGCAGGAGCGCGAAGGCGAATTCGGCGACGGTGTTCTCGCCATAGAAGGGAACAGTCACGACGGTGACGCCATGTGCTTTCGCCGCTGCGAGATCGATGTGGTCGAAGCCAGTCGAGCGTGTCGCGATGAGCTTTAGCGACGGAAACCGGCTAAGTTCGGCCTCGCCGATGGACGAGTTGATAAAGATGCAGAGCGTTTCGGCGCTTTCATCTTCCAGATCGGGGAACGTCGACAAGGGTCCTTTGTGGAACGCGATTTCATCTCCCCCCATCTTCGTTCGCACATACGCTTCCTCCCACGCTTCGCTCGCAAAATAGTGAATCTTCATAAGTTATGTAAATCCTATTTTACACGCTTTTAGCCTCGCGTTCTATGGCGAGTAGGCGTTCGTATTTTTCGCGGCGTTCTTTCTGGCCGAGACCGCCGGCCTTGATGCCGTACGCACCCACGCCGTAGGCGAAGTCCGCGATGAAAGTATCTTCGGTCTCACCCGAGCGGTGCGAGGCGATGGTTCTCCATCCGGCGGCGTGCGTTTTCTGCACCGCCAGAATTGTTTCCTGCACTGTGCCGATTTGGTTCGGCTTTATGAGTACGGCGTTTAATTCTTTATGACTGATGGCACTGTCG
>DAICZX010000012.1 GCA_027310925.1 Candidatus Parcubacteria bacterium | reverse complement strand
CCTCGTGTACTTCCGCTGCCGCCGTGGCGGGTTTCTTCGGCATCGAAACAACTGAAACGATTGGTGTCATCATGGCAGACGCTGTAGGTTTCGTTGGTTTTCTCATACTTTTATTTTGGATAGTGAAAGCGAATCCGCGTCTTCTTAAGGTTGGTGCCACCTCCTGGCTTTCGGGGGGATTAGGGATAAGCGTAATCCCATTCATCGGTACCTTCCCAATATTTTCGGTACTCCTCTTTAAGCTCTACCAGAGGCAGATACAAGTGGAAACGGCGACCCTGAAGAGTTGGGAACAGGAACGAGCTGCCGAGCAGATTCAAGAACGTGAACAGCGAGCTATGCAACTTATGCAACTTCACGAGGCGCAACTTGCCCAGATAGAAACACAGGAGGCAGCAAATGCTGACTCATATTCTGAGACTGAGCAAGATGAAGAAATCCACGGGGAGATGCTCAGGGCTGCATAATTATCTTATGCACACGCTATACTATAAAGATATGCGTCTTAGCATATTTGCTATAATTTTCGCTTTTACGTTCATCCTTCCAGGAATGGCTTTTGCGCAGTTCACAAGTGGAACAGGAAGTACCGCATCGTTCACGCTTTCGAGCGAGCCACAATACCCAGCACCCTATAGCCAAGTGACACTCACTGCGCTCTCAAATTCTCTCGATCTTACGAGAGCAACTATGGTTGTTACCGTTGCTGGTAATGAAATTTACCAAGGCAATATTCAACCGACAACAGTCGCGGTAGGTGGGGCAGGGAAGCTTGTTAACGTGAAAGTAACAATTTCCTTAGACGGTACTAGTTACAGTCAGGTGCTTTTAATCCAACCACAAGATGTCGCTCTTGTTGCTGAACCAATTTCTTCAGAACCTCCACTTTATCCTGGGAAACCTTTGGTACCACTTGGGGGAGACGTCCGAATTGTCGCCATGGCAGATCTGCGGGACAACAATGGAAAGGAGATTGATCCGACTACTTATTCCTATGCATGGACGGTTGATGGTACTAGGGCTACAAGTGCTTCGGGCATCGGTAAGGATGCGATGATCGTAGCTTCACCGCTCCAGTATCGAGCACGTACAGTCTCAGTCGTCGTCATGAATCCAGACGGAAGTCTTGTTGGAGGTGATTCGCTCTCACTTTCCCCTTTTGAACCCTCGGTGCAAATTTACAAAAATGATCCGTTACTTGGTATCCTATATGATCACGCCCTTTCAGGAAATTATACCATCACGGGTGCGGAATCGACTCTTTATGCGGCACCATTTTCTTTCCCAATAACAAGTGGCGCGCCAACTCTTCAATGGTTCCTCAATGGTGAGGCTGCACAAACAGGAGACTCCATAACACTGCGACCAACTGGTTCTGGACAGGGGAACGCCTCATTATCGCTCGTCGCCTCGACGGGAAGTTACATAACGGCGACGGCAAATCTACCGCTCTCTTTCGGGACAGTGGCAAACTCTAATTTATTTGGTTTATGAAAAAACTGCTTTTTGTAATGTTTTTCGTCATGAGCATGACAGGAGTCGCGCATGCCGCCACACTCGTCACCGATTGCTCCACTGCACATATAGGAGACCCGTGTATCCAGTCCGGGGAGACCGGTACATGTCAAGCGGATCCCACGATCGGATATTATTGCGCAACAAGCGGCACGTCCGCCCCTGTACAGACGACGGCGTCGGTACCAACCCAAGCTTCCGCCCCACAAACACAAACGACGGAGAACACATCGCCAGGTTTTACAGCGCTTGCACCCATTCCTGGACTTACCGACCAGGGTGCGACGAGTGTCGTGAATTCAACATCGCTCGCAAATTTTTTAAATAATCTTTAAAAATACATTATCGGCATTGCCGCAATACTCGCTGTCATTGAAATTATCTGGGCTGGAATTGAAATAGCGACTAATAAAGACAGTGTGAGCAAAATGCTGGATGGCAAAGGGCGAATTTCCAACGCAATTTTTGGTCTTGTTCTCGTACTTTCACCCGCATTAGTTTTTTCGATCATTAATCCGAGCATTCTTAATCTTTCTCTGGATCTCCCAATAATAAAAACAGTACAATATGCAGGAACAGTGGAAAATGTTGTAGCAAGTGCTCAAACACTTATGACAACTGCAACTGCAGTAACAGGATGTACAGTTACTGGCACTTTATTGAAAACAGCGATATGTACAACACAGCAGGAAGCCAAAAATTTTGCTGCAGCTTGCACAAGTGGGCCTGGAGATGTTCCATTTTTCACAACTCAACACAAAGCAACTTGTGGCACAACTAATGCTGGCCCTTACGCATTTAAAGATATAAGTAGTGGCGTTACCAGTTATATAGTCGGATATTCACATTATGAACCTCTTGCGAGTCTTGCGACTAATTCGAATAATGGAAATGATGTTTTACAATTTGCCTCTATCTGCACGGCCGATGGTGGTACAACTTGTCTGGGTGCCATAAGTATTCCGTGTGCCATAAGTACTACCGCTTGTTGGGGAAAGTATCTTTCCTGCACAGATGGAAGTTATGGGGCTGGTTCCTGTAGCAGTAATCCTAAGTTCACGATAGTGAGTAACTAATATGCGCCGTACCATTACCATCATCGCGGTAGTGATAGTTCTCGTCGGAATCGGGGTGGGCATATATTTATATTTCTTCATGCGCCCCTCGCGTGTCTCAATCACGCCAAACGGGAGTATAAATTTCCCAACAGCGGGTCAAGGAACGTTGGGCACGGGAGTGATAGCGAATATACCAAGCGCCCCTACGGGGGCGGCGGAAATGGTCTCTCCACGATTAGTGGAAATAAGTGCCGGGCCGGTTGTACCGGGTGAATCAGTTGTTGATATTCCTGCCACAAACGCAAGTTCGTCACCTGACGTTGCGGTCAATTATGTCGAACGAGAAAGTGGTAATGTTTACTCATACCTTATCCACGCAGCGACGCTTACTAGAACCTCAAATAAGACTATCCCTGGTATCCAATCGGCTTCTTGGCTTCCAGACGCCTCGCTTGCGTTCGTTCGCTATCTCTCTGGTACTGATTTTTCAACTATCAATACCTATGCGCTTCCCGCAAATGGTTCTGGCGGTTTCTTCTTACCGCAAAACATCGCCGATATCGCCGTTTCTTCGACGAGTATTCTCACACTTGCGTCTGGCGTGAATGGCTCTATTGCCTCGATTGAACACATTGATGGTACTCACGCTGTAACAGCTTTCACGACCCCTCTTTCCATGCTACGCGTCTCCTTCGCGGGGACGGGTCATTATCTAGCGTTTACTAAACCTTCGTCAAAACTGCTGGGCTACGCCTTCATTGTCGATAGTGCTGGAAATTTCTCCCGCATTGCGGGGCCGCTAAATGGCCTCGTTGCCCTGGCCAGCCCTTCAGGGGGGTTGGTGTTGGTGAGTTTTACAAACTCAAGCGGTATGCAAATGGAGCTCGTCAATACGATAACCAACGAAATCATTCCGCTCCCTATTGCGACCATTGCGGACAAATGCGTTTGGACGTCTAATAGTTCGACGATTTATTGTGGAGTTCCGGTAAACCCATCGGAAAATTTTGCGTACCCCGATGACTGGTACCAAGGTGTGGTACATTTCACCGATCGCATATGGAAAATAGATGTTTCTGGCCGTTATGCACAACTCATGCTCGATTTTTCTAAAGTAGCAGGTGGTTCACTTGATGCCGAAGCTCTTGCGGTTGATCGATCTAATTCTGTACTCACGTTCGTTAACAAGAATGATGGCTCACTCTGGAGTTACTCGCTTTAATGCTTCCGCATCGAGCGTACGGCGCACGTGCCACTCCTGTAACGAACCAGCTATATTAGTGGTGATGAAATACAGAGCAACCGCACCTGAGGTGGTATAAGAGATAGTCGCTATGAGAAATGGGAAAACATATTTAAGTTGCATGCCCATAACTTTCTGAAAATCACCCTGCATACCAGCACTTCCTGATGGTTTCATTGTTCCAGAAAGCGCCATATGCGCCTGGAGGAACTGAGAAAAGCCAGCGAGGATCGCGAGTGTTATACTTTTGCCAACGATGGAAATGATACCAAAAAACTGTAATGAGACCGTATGTGGAATTGGTGTGAACATGTAAAGTCGTGCAGTATCAACGACTGAAAATGGTTCGGACCGAAAGACCCAGTAGAGTGCAAGTAGTAGTGGAAGTTGTATGAAGACCGTAAGAATGCTCGCGAATGGGTTTACCTGTGCTTCGCGATAGAGCGCGAGAGTCTCAAG
>DAICZX010000010.1 GCA_027310925.1 Candidatus Parcubacteria bacterium | reverse complement strand
GAGCAGTGCGGTCGTCACATGAGGGAATGCAGACGGTAGATTCTCATTATAGAGTTTCAAAAACTCACTAAGCGAGCGTGACTTTTCACTACGCTGTCTATCGAGGTCCGGAGCTTTCATTAACTTAATGATAGCACAGATTCTGAAAGGTGTTGTTGGGAATATCCTGTTGCAAAGTGATGTGGAATGTCTACATCATGTAGAATATGCTCATGTTCAGTAATAGGCGGGTCTATCTTGATAATGCGGCCGGCATAAGCGGTAATCCTTCTTCTCCGCACGAGGAGGGGCGACACGCAAAAGACATGCTTGAAAGCGCGAGAACAATCATTGCACGGCTTACCGAGACACAGCCGGATGATGTCATTTTCACGAGTGGCGCGACAGAGAGCAACGCACTTGCCATTCTCGGATATGTGCGGGCACTCCGCACGATGGGTAAAAACGATACACATATTCTCTATCTACCGAGTGCACACGCATCAATTGTTGAAAACGCGAAACTTCTTGCGGCTGAGGGCGTCTCTATTGAAGCCCTTCCGATAAAAGAGTACCGCGTCGATACCGAAACACTCTTAAGAATGGTGCGAAAGGAGACAGTGCTTGTCTCAATGGATGCGGTTTGTGGCGAGACAGGGGTGGTATGGAATACACGCGAAGTTGCCGAGGTATTGCGAACGCATAATAACAAGGACTTTCTCTCGCCTACGCAAAGAACTGCGGCCATACTTCACGTCGATGCAAGTCAAGCGCCCTTAACTGAAAAAATTTCGCGCGCACATTTTGGCGCAGACCTGCTTACGTTTGATGCCTCAAAAGTCGGTAACATTCGTGGCATTGGTGCTCTAATTGCGCACCGTACGATTCCTATGGTCTCTCTATACAAGGGTGGCGGACAAGAACGCGGATTACGGCCCGGGAGCGAGAATCCTATTGCGGCACGAGATTTTGCCGCAGCACTCGGTGTTGCCGTGCGCATGCGCGAGATATTTCGTGCCTCCGCAGTGCGGGAACGGGTACGGCTCGTCTGGCTTATAAAAAACACCATATCAAATGTCTCTATTCAGGAGGGCGATTCACAGGCACCGCACATTCTTAATGTGTCATTGTTTGGGCGAGATACTGATTATATTGTCGCGCTCCTCGATGAGGCAGGCTTCGCCGTTTCAACAAGAAGCGCCTGCGAGACCGATTCCGAGGAAGGCTCACGGGCGGTTTTTGCTCTAACGGGAGACCTGGAACGTGCTCGCGTGACGTTACGAATCTCTTGGGGACCCGAGATTCGTCCACGCGAATTAACCCGCTTTGCGGAAGCATTTGCTCGTTCCGTCAAGTTTATTGACAATAGTGATTAAGGGTAGCATTATGGTCATATGAACATTGAGGAACTTTCAAAATCTCAGCTCATACTTCTCACGATTCTCGTGAATTTTGTGACATCGGTTGCGACCGGGATATTGACGGTTTCACTACTCGATCACGCACCGGCCTTCGTAACTCAAACGGTGAATCGAGTCGTCGAGCACACTATCGAGACGGTAGCGGCAGCGGCACCAGCTGCTGTCGTTCAGGCACCTGCCGCACCAGCGCCGTCGAATCAAGATCTCGTAACGACGGCAATTAGTACAGACGCAACGCGAATAGTCGCCATTTACGCTGCGGGAACGGGGACGTCGACACCGGCCATTAGTATTGGCACGTATCTTCCCAAATCGCGCGCTGTTGTAACCACAGCACAGGATGTGCTGCCGAAACAGGCCCTCATCGGATTTCCTGATGGTTCCTATAGCGCTGCGTCGCTTTCACGTGAAGGTAAGGGTATCGCAATTTATGGCTTTGCGGATGGGGCGGTGTTGCCAAACACAAATTCGCCGCTCCTGATTGCCTCGAATAATCTGAAACTCGGTGAAACCGTGCTCGCCCTCAGTACCGATGGCTCCGCTTCCACGGGTATCGTTGCTCGCATAGGGGATAAAGGTGTTTATACTACGTTACCAGACACTGGGGTCGGAAGTGCCGCGGTCGACCTCGAAGGGAATCTTATTGGCATTGCGGAAGGGTCCACACCCGGACTGTTCATTTCTGCGGGTACAATAATTGATATTCTTTCCGCAACATCGACTGTGTCAACGTCGACCGCAGCAGTATCGACATCAACCGTATCAAACTAACTTTTTAGGACACACCATGCCTCCATTTAATAATTTCACCACCAAAGCAAAAGAAGCCGTACGACGTGCACATGAACTCGCGATAGAACGAGGACAGAATCACGTTTCGCCGCTTCACTTGCTTGCGGCACTCGTGCTCCAGGAAGAGTCCCTTGTATTTTCTATGCTTGATCGCATGGAAGTCGATACCATAATGCTTGCCGACGCCGTGCTCGAGCATTTAGAGGCACCCGAGAGCGCCTCAGTACTTTCTCCTTCGTATCAGATTTATCTCACCCCCGAGCTCGCGCAGGCACTTGAAGCATCAGGAAAAATCGCGGCACGCATGAACGATACATTTGTTGGCACCGAACATTTATTCCTTGCTGTCATCGAACACCCGGGTCCCGCAAACGATATTCTTACACGTTTCTCGATCGGACGTGACGCGGCCATAGCCATTCTCAAAGAGCTTAAGAGTTCAAAAGACGGCCAAATCGAAAGCCCGAAACGCTTTCGTGCACTCGCGAAATATGCACGCAATCTCACCAAGTTGGCCGCCGAGAACAAGCTCGATCCCGTTATTGGTCGCGATCTTGAAATCAACCGGGTCATCCAGATTCTTGCGCGCCGTACCAAGAACAATCCAGTGCTCATTGGTGAGGCTGGCGTGGGGAAAACCGCGATTGCAGAGGGGCTCGCTGCGCGCATGGCAAGCGGAGACGTCCCTGAGTCACTCAAAGGTAAGGAACTCCTTTCGCTCGATCTCGGACTCATGATTGCAGGTACGAAATACCGTGGCGAATTCGAGGAGCGGATGAAGAATGTAATGAAGGAAGTGGAGCGTGCGGAAGGAAAGGTAGTTCTTTTTGTCGATGAACTCCATACCCTTGTCGGCGCGGGCAGCGCCGAAGGCTCTCTTGACGCGTCGAATATGCTGAAACCTGCGCTCTCGCGCGGTGAAATTCGAGTCATCGGCGCAACAACGTTGAAGGAATATCAAAAATACATCTAGAAAGATGCTGCACTTACACGTCGTTTCCAGTCAGTATTTGTGCAAGAACCTTCAATTGAGGATGGTGTTGCTATTTTGCGTGGCCTACGCGATAAATACGAGCTCTTTCATGGCGTGCGTATTACCGATGGTGCCATCGTTGCTGCAGTTGAGCTCTCCGCGCGTTATATCAGCGACCGTTTCCTCCCTGACAAAGCCATCGATCTTATTGACGAGGCGGCAAGCGGGCTACGTATTGCGCTTGAAAACAAACCACCTCTTCTTGAAGAGACTGATCGTAAGATTCGTCGCCTCGAGATTGAACGGCAGGCGCTCCAGAAAGATCTGGGAGGTGAGCGTGCGAAGGAGATTAAAGAGCGAATCAAGGTTATCGACAAGGAAATAGCTGATCTGAGGGAGAAAACTAGCGAATTGGAGCTTAAGTGGAAAAACGAGAAAGAAGTGTTGTCCGGCATTCGCGCTGCGAAAACCGAACTCGAGACGTTAAAAGTACAGGCGGATAATGCAGAAACCGCGGCCGATCTTGGTACGGTGGCGGAGATTCGCTATGGGCGCATCCCGATCCTTCAGAAGGAACTCGAGACGAAATTGAAGCGTCTGAAGACGTTGCAGAAGTCGCGACGCGTCTTAAATGAAGAAGTCACTGAACAGGATATTGCCGGGGTCGTCTCACGTTGGACCGGCATTCCGGTCGCACGCATGCTTGAGGAAGAAGCCGCGAAACTTTCCCGCATGGAAGATGCGCTTAAGCACAACATTATCGGTCAGGATAATGCGGTGCAAAAAGTAACGGATGCCGTGAAGCGTTCACGTGTCGGTATTAGCGATCCGAATCGTCCAATAGGCTCATTCCTCTTCCTCGGCCCCACGGGCGTGGGGAAAACTGAGCTCTCAAAGAAACTTGCGGAATTTATGTTTAATGATGCGGATGCTCTCGTACGCGTCGACATGAGTGAATTCATGGAGAAACACTCGGTCGCCAAGCTTATCGGTGCGCCCCCGGGTTACGTCGGCTATGAAGAGTCTGGTACACTCACGGAACGCATTCGACATCGTCCGTACGCAGTGGTGCTTTTTGACGAGATCGAGAAAGCACATCCAGAAGTGTTTAACATCCTACTCCAAGTACTTGATTCTGGTCATCTCACCGATGGCAAGGGACGCAAGGTCAATTTCAAGAACACGATCATCGTGCTGACGAGCAACATCGGTGGGGAATTCATCGACCGGCTTGCGCATATCGGTTTCGGTACCGCGGATGCGACCGACGTGACGCGTTACGAGGAGACGAAAGAGAAGGTAATGGATGCGCTTCGCGAACACTTCCGTCCCGAGTTTCTCAACCGGCTCGATGACATCATCATTTTTGACGTTCTTTCAAAGGAGGCACTTACCCGTATCGTTAATACACAGGTCGAAGAAGTTGTGAAACGTCTCTCACAGAAGCGCATTTCGCTTATAATAGACCCCTCCGTACGAATCTGGCTCGCGGAAAAGGGATACAATCCACAGTATGGGGCGCGTCCTTTGCGTCGCACAATTCAGGATAAAATACTCACGCCGCTCGCATCTCTCATGGTTGCACAAGGTGTTACAGAAGGTGGCACTGTGATCGTGTCTATAAAGGGCGATGAGCCTCACTTTGAGGTACAGAAGCGTGCAGTGCGTTCGTCGAGGGGTGCCATGGCGAAGATAGCTGTTTAGCAGTGTAGTAATTATTTATATACTTTTTGGAAAGAAACTAGAGGATTAAATCTACTATGCAGAATGATGGTTGCTTAACTACGGCTACTCTGCTACATTTTCAACATGTCACAAGATCGAATCATTCGGATGCAGTCGTCCGCTTCGAAACATATAGTTATTACCCGTAAGAATAAGAAGAAGGTGGAGCGAAAAATTCAACTGATAAAGTACGATCCGGTCGCTCGAAAACGTGCTATATATAAAGAGATAAAATGGAAAGGGAAAGGAGGATAATAAATGTGCTTAACATGTTCTATAAAGACTATAAAGCAATTGCAGGGGTGGTTGCAGGGATAATTATTGTGGTAGGTGGCGCATGGTATGTTTTTTCAAATTCTCCGAAGGAGAATAAAGTTGGAACTTCGGTTGCGACGACTACGACTTTAACGAGTACACCAGTACTACAAAGAAAAAATACGTTTCTCCCTTCGTCTTCAATAGGAAAAGGCAGCACAATGCCAAAGTTAGTTGAGACACCTACGTCTGCGAGGATCGTTGGTGTTACTACCATTTCCTATCTTTTTGGTCTCAAACAGTCTCTGGTCTGTAGCATTAAGACGGTGGGAACCCCTCTAGAACGTTCTGGAACGATGTACATCGCTAATGGGGAGATGCGCGCCTATCTCACAAGTACATCGATGCTAGATGACGGTACATATCTTTATGCTTGGACAGACGGTGCGTCAAAAGGTCTTAAACTTCTCGCGGCTTCATATGTAAGCGGTAGCACAATCGCAACAAATGGAGGATTCGATTTGGCAACCACACTCGCATTTGCATGTAATTCTTGGGCAGAGAATACTAACGTCTTCATACCGCCAGCCTCGGTCTCGTTCTCCAACATTCCTTGATGATTAAAAGTGGGGAGTCTTTTCTCAGAGATATTCCGCATCTCAACCAATGAAATAAAATGAAATCCCTCGGTGTATCCAAGATATATGTCTATAAAAAATAAATCAGAGGGGAAAAGAAATACTAGCTTATACATGTTTTCTGGACTTATCGCAATAGCTGGCATATACGCGTATGCTCAATATTCGAGTAATCCACGGATGGCATTAGGTGCGTCAAATATTCAGACACCAGTGACTACAGCGGTTACACAACTAAAACCTTCTGCTACATCGTCCGG
>DAICZX010000002.1 GCA_027310925.1 Candidatus Parcubacteria bacterium | reverse complement strand
GTACCTTCCTTAAGAGAGAGCGCACTTCACGCGCTTTCGCAACAAGCTCGGGTTTGTTCTTTAATAGAGGTGAGACCATCGCCTTCACAGGTGCAATTTTTGGCGAAAGCGCAAGGTAAACGCGTGTTTCTCCTCCGAGCGAGTCTTCCCGGTAAGCGTCTAACAACGCGAATAGAAACGCACGACCAACGCCACCCGAGGTTTCGATAATTGATGGGGTAAATCTTTCATTCGTGTCGGGATCAAGATATTGCAAGGAAATACCTGAGTACTCCTGATGACGGCGTAGGTCCCAATCGCCCCGATGATGAATACCCCACGCTTCTTTCCATCCCATGGGAGAATTGAACTCGATATCCCACGCATCTTGCGCATAATGTGCTCGTTCATGCTCTTCGTGCTGACGGAATCGCAAATTCTCCGGACGAATACCGAGTCCCTTGTACCAATCCATGCTGAATTGTTTCCAATATTCATACTGTTGTTTCCCTCCCGTTGGATCCGGTTTTATATAGTACTGAAGCTCCATTTGTTCAAATTCCCGGACACGGAAAAGGAAGTTCCCGGGAACAATTTCATTCCTGAACGCTTTCCCTATTTGCGCGATGCCAAATGGTAGTTTTGGGTGCATAGAATCAAGAACGTTCTTAAAGTTTACGTGAACACCCTGCGTAATCTCGCCTCGAAGAAATACGGACTCCTTTTGGCCTTCAACCGCACCAATACCCGCCTCAACGAGGAGGTTAAATACCTTTGGTTCAGTGAGCTCATTTCCGTCAGGGCTTTTAAGTCTCAGTTCGTGCATTTTTCCCCCCATATCTGCTATAGAAAGATCGTGGACATTAACGCCCACGTTCTCGAGAAGGTGGTCGGCACGATAACGCTTATGAGTCACTTTGTCTTCAACGAGTGGATCGGAGAACCCGTTCGTATGCCCAGATGCCTCCCAGACACGCGGATGCATGAGAATAGAAGCATCCACCGCGTACACGTCATCACGTTCTTCTACGAATTTTTTCCACCAATAATTCTTTATGTTGTTATTTAATAGGACGCCCATAGGACCGTAGTCATAGGTACCCGCAAGACCGCCATAGATTTCAGAACCAGGGAAAACGAATCCACGACGTTTGGCGAGCGAAACAATCTTTTCCATAAGGGAGGGGTCATTCATGGTGAATGAAATTATTGCACAGTCCCAAAAGAAGAAGTATACCCGGGATCTCCTTTTGTTTCGGTCGTTACTGGATTTGCGGTCGTTGAAATTTGTACACCCGCGAAACGGTCGTATCCAGAAAAAGATGCGACACCGGTAATCTGCGGTGCATTACCCTGTTGCGAGGATGATGGTGTAAAAGACACCTGAAAAGCGCCCTGGACACTCTCTCCCTGCGGGATACTACCAACATCCCACGAGACAGTACGTGACGCCGCATCATACGAGAAAGAACCTGTTCCGGCCGTTTGCCCGGTATAAGATACATAGCTTGGCAAAACTGTGCTTACTGAAGCGCCAGCGATTGGACTCCCCTCATCAAGAGCGTTCCAGACGATTGTGTAGGTTGTCGTTTGACCCGTACGCGGTGGAACGGGACCCCCATCACTCAAAGGCCCAGACGTGTGAAGCGAAGATGCTGAAAGCATGACAGAGGTCTCGACAGTCGCGGTCTGGGTCATCGAGGAGTTTATCTGTTCTGGCACATTCGCCTGTCCCACACGTGTGCCCGACACGGATATGGTAAAAGTTATTTGGGGTGGAGCGGAGGTGAGCGCGCTCGCTGGAAGCGTCAAGAACGTGAAAGAGCCAAGGCCGGAAGCGCCAGATGCAAGCGTTGCGAGCGCTGGGTCGGTATCCTGACTGAAAACGACCGTATGATCGGCAGATTGATAAAAACCGCTTGTGGTCTGAACGCTATTGTAGTCAACTGCGGCACCAGATATCGCGACCGAGACAGTCGCATTGGTCACATCCGTTGAAAGTGTATTGGTATAGGAAAGGGTGACGCTTTGGCTCGTGCCAGAAGTCACGACAACGTTCGGTGATGTATCCCCATTGACCGCAAGCGTTGTGCTGATAAAAGGAGCCGTGATCGCAATGGCTACGTCTTGAGTCATATAGGCAACAGCGATTGTTTGATCCTGTGCGGTTTTCGCCGTCCCAACGGTAAAGTGAAAGACGGGCTGCTCGCTTTGTTGTCCAGAAAGGGTTCCTGTTAAGGTTACCGTCGACTGGGCTCCAGGTAACAGAGTGCCGAGAAAGAAACTCGAATTATTCATGGGAAGTGAGGATGAAGCGACTGTAAACCCGAAAGGAAAAGCGCCTGTAAGGATGACGCCATTAAGCGGTACGGTTGCGTTTGAGCTGACTGTAAACGTGAGCGTGAAAGGGAGCCCTGAAACAGTTTCTACGGGAGCACCAACGGAGAGCGAAAGTGGCGTGGTGGAAATCGTAAGTGCATAGGAAGACTTTTTTACGAAAACGGCGTTGGAGCCGGGAATGCTGTAAGAAAATGAGACAGGAGCTATGAGTGTCTGCCCCGCCCCACCGAACATGGCCGCCGATACTGATCGAGTCACAGTCGCACCACTCGCAAGTGTGCCGAGATTCTCGGTATAACGCGGGTAGGCCTGTAAAGTATCTGTTGCCTCTCTCGTGCCGTTCGGGAAATCAATCTCGATGGTCGCGTTTTGAATTGCGGCTGGATTCTCATTTGTGATGGTGAGCAGAAGTGGTACAGGATTCCCGGCAGCAACTGTCGTCGGACCCTGAACGTTTAAGACAATTTTATTCACTGAGACCGAATTTCCCCCCATATAAAAAACATAAACGGTGACACTGAGCGAAACGAGAAAAAATAGGGTGGCTGCGGCAAGGAACACACTCGCGAGCCGTACATGCCGCTTACCTTTTCGTATGGCCTGCTGGAATGGATCTTCTTCCCACTTGTGCGGCAAATCCTCTCCGTCCGCATTAGTAAGTAGAGGGCGGACATGAGGATCAATCGCGCGTCCATATAGACGCTCACGCGCACGTTCTAGCGAACCAAGATCATCTTCGGCAGGTAATGACATTGGTTCTAAGTATACCTCGTGTTATGACAGTTCACCCTATATGTCCATGTCAGGTGGAAATCTATAGACCTGAAATAGAAATGTTGCGATTAATGCGTGTAACATAGTCCGCACGATCAATATTGATTTCCATGAGGAGCTGTGGCGTGAATTCTGATACTCCGCCCGGAATCTTCCCTGCGTCAAAACCAAGTACCGCAAGTATACGGAGCACGGCGAGCACCTCGGCCGCTTCGTACGAAGCCTCAGGGAGTTTCGAGAGCGCCTCAAAAAAACCAGCGATGATGAAAAAAAGCTCAGGATCATGCGCCTCGCCCACAACCAGACGTAACAATAGACCAGATACCCGGGCCGCTATTAAGCGTGCCGAAACCGTCTCAAACTGAGAGAACCAGTTTACTCCAAGAATCGCGCCTGCTATGCGCCAATCTTCCTTCCCACGCACAAGTACACACGAGCTTTCGGAAAATGTCGTAAGTGCAGCAGCAAGCTTCGCGCCTGAATGGCGGACACCTTGCGCATGCGCACGCACAAGACCAAGTCCCGGCGTAATGAGCGTAACAAACATGTTTGCCTCCCCTGAAGGGATCCTCGACAGAATGATGCCGCGTGTCTCGTATCTATAACGCATCGCGAATCAAATCGAATCGTATCTGGCCGGTCGAAAGTTCTACGGCGTACGCTCCTTCTGTACGGATCTCGGCATGTGCCGCATCCTTTGGCATAAGTCCCTCCTTCTTACGTGCTTCGGCGACCGCACGCGTCATCTCCCGCTCGTCGCCTTCCTTGATGAGTTCTGGAGTGAGCGCAAAGTCAAATTTAGTTGTCGAGGCATTCATTATTACTTTCTTCACATTCAATTCTTCAGTAAGAAGACTTTCGAGTTCTGCCGGAAACTTCCCCGCGATTGAGAGTGAAGCAAGCGGCTGACGCAACTTCATTCCCCCTTGTTGACGCATTTGAAGACCTACGGTCACAAAAGCACGAAGGCTTTCCATGTCAGCACTGAGCTGGCTATCAACCTTACCGATCTCCGGCCAGTCAGCAAGATGCACGCTTATCGGATCGTTTTCATTCTTCACTTTCGCATATATCTCCTCGGCGAGGAATGGTGCAAATGGTGCGAGAAGCAGGGACGTGGTATAGAGAATCCCGTGAAGAGTCGATAGTGCGGCAGAGTCACCATCACGCACACGATTGCGAATACGCCTCACATACCATTGCGAGAGATCCTCGGCAAAAGCGGCAATCGCGCGAGTTGCCTCAAATGGATGGTAATTGTCCATGGCACTTGTAACCAACAAAACCGTTTCATTGACGCGTGTTTTTATCCAAAAATCGATTATGGTTGCCGTGCCTTCTTTTTCAAGAACATTCTTGAACAATTCATAAAACCTCGCACTATTCTCAATCCATGAAAGAACCTTTGCTGCTTCCTTTACCGTCTTCTCATCGTAATTTTTCGAATCGCCTGCTTGCGTCACGCTGTACATCCAGAAACGCAATGTATCAACACCCCACTTCTCTATCTCTAGCAATGGATCGACAATGTTCCCTTTTGACTTGCTCATCTTCTGACCCTCTGCATCGAGTAGGTGCCCGACCGAAATGACGTTCTTGAATGCCACACCACGTCCCGTAAGTGTACCAATAGCGAGCAACGTATAGAACCAACCACGTGTTTGGTCAATTGCCTCGCTAATAAAATCGGCCGGGTATTTTATCCTCTTTAAGAACTCTTCGAGAGATTCATTCATACGCTCCTTCGCGGCCTGCGCGAACGGCATGGCGCCCGAGTCGAACCATACATCCATCACTTCTTTCACCCTTCGTAGTTCCGTCCCTCTCTCTGAAAGAAGAACGATATCGTCAATATATGGCCGATGCAGATCGAGCTCATAGTCGTCATTATGCGGAAGTGGTATGAAATCAATACAGCGAAATTCAGCTTCCTTGGCAAAACTTGCTACTTCAGTGAGTATATTATCCGCTATTTCGCTATTAGCCCCGGCAAGTAAAATCGTGGCTGCCTCAAATGCAACCCCATGTGTCACAATAAGCACCTTCTCATTCGATAGGGTACGTTCAACTTCATACATAAATGAACCGAACCTACGCTTCACATCCAGGTAGCTCTCACCACCCGGAATTGAATCGGTGTAGGAGTGCAATCGCTTCCAATCCAAGAAGGATTCGTACGAATCCTTCTTGTACTTGCCGTTAAAATCTCCGAAATTGAGTTCACGCAGACGTTCATCATACGTGATACGATTCTTAGGTATACTGAGCCCCTCAGCGATTAGTTCTGCCGTTTGTCTCGTACGTAAAAGTGGTGAGGCGTAAATCTTTGTCACTCCATTTACATAAAGTTCCTTGACCCTCGCCTGCACCTGTGCACGACCTTTTTCTGTAAGTGCATTATCAGCGTCTCCGTCAGAATCAAAGTATCCTGATGCATTTCCTTCTGACTCACCATGTCGCATTAGGAAATATTTGTTACCGGATTTTTTGACGTGTTTTTTCAATTGCTCAACTGAATCAATGACGATCCGTTCGCTGCCATCGACACTGTGCCATATCGGCAAGGGTGTTCCCCAGTAACGCTCACGGCTGATCGCCCAGTCCTTCGCATTCGCGAGCCACTCACCCATACGACCGTCACGAAGATATGCCGGTTCCCAATGCACACTCTTGTTTTCCGCAATGAGCTGTGTACGCAGGTCACTCATACGGATATACCAAGAATCGCGTGCATAATAGATGAGCCGCGTTTTACAGCGCCAGCAAAAAGGATACGAGTGTTCATATTTTGATTTATCAAAAAGAAGCGCAAAAGGATGGCGATGGGCCAAATCCTGGATAATGTTTACTGTCGTCTCTTCGTCGATAACTGATTTCTCTTCCAGGAAACCGGTACCCGAAACAAATTTACCTTCCGACGAAACCATGTGCACTTTCGGCAAACCGACTTTGTCTCCGAGTTCGAAATCTTCTTGACCGTACATCACCGCTGTATGCACGATGCCGGTACCATCATCGGTGGTGACGAAGTCTGCCGAATACACTTGAAATGCTTTCTCAAATTTAGGCCGTTCGCTTTCGGACGCAAGATTTTTTGCAAAGTCATACAGTGGTTTATATTTCTTGCCAATGAGCGATATGGCAGAGATATCCGCGACACGCTTCCACTCCCCTTTAAGAACCGTTGCGGCATGTGTGTCTGCAAGAATCACTCGTATGCCATCCTTCTCGTATTTCCCATATGCAATATTTCCACCAATTGCGAGCGCGATATTCCCAGGTAAGGTCCATGGCGTCGTCGTCCACGCGAGGAGATAAGTGCCCGGCTCATCAATTAATTCGAACTTTACGGTAATGGCGAGATCTTTGACCTCTGCATACCCTTGTGCAAGCTCGTGCGAGGAAAGCGCCGTCCCGCAGCGCGGGCACCATGGCAAAACCTTATAGTCCTTATAGAGTCGACCATCCTTCGCGGTCTGTGCGAATAGATGCCAGAGTACTTCCATATATGCGCTGTCGAGGGTGAAATATGCTTTCGTCTCGTCGACCCAATAACCGATGCGTTTCGTGAACCGGGCCCAGAGGTCTATGTAGGTGAAGACGCTTTCTCTGCATTTTTTATTAAATGCGGCGATGCCGTATTTTTCTATGTCCGGTTTCCCCTTAAAGCCAAGCTCTTTTTCGACTTGCAACTCGACCGGAAGACCGTGCGTATCCCATCCAGCGCGACGGTTCACGCGATAGCCACGCATCGTCTTGTAGCGTGGAATCGCATCCTTAAAAGCGCGCGCCTCGAGGTGATGAATACCAGGCTTGCCGTTAGCTGTCGGGGGACCCTCGTAGAAAATAAATTCGCCTTTCGGAGAGTTTTTGGCGAGCGATTTCTCAAAAACATGTTCCCGTTCCCAGAATGCGAGTGTCGCCTCCTCACGCTTGGCTGCTTCTGATTTCTCAGGCATATGCTCCATATTACATTCTTTCTGGTGCGGGAATGCCTAGAAACGTAAGGCCGTTCATCATAGTGTGTGCGAACGCGCGAGTAACTCGCTGCTTATACGCTTCTTCTGGACTGCCGAGTACTTGCTCTGTTGCATAGAAAGCATTCCATGTGGCGGCGAGCTCGGTGAGGTAATTCATGAGCTGGTTTGGCGCGAGCTCGCGTGCTGCGCGCGCAACGACCTCGGGGAAATGAATGATGAGGCGCTCGATAGCGTATGGTGTAGATGGTTCCTCGGAACCATTCTCCTCGCCAGTGGCATATGCAAGAATCTTACGCGCCCGCACAAGTGCATACTGGAGATACGGCCCAGAATCACCTTCGAGCGAGAGCGACCTTTCCGCGTCAAAGATAATGTCCGAGCCTGGCGACTGCCGCAATACCATGTATTTGATCGCGCCGAGAGCGACTTGCTCCGCAATAAGCGGATCAGGATTTCTTGCGAGAGCCTTCTCAGTGACCTCACGAATAAATCCGGCAGCCGTAATGACATTTCCGGCACGTGATGACATCTTTCCGCTGACAAGTCGCAAAAAACCGTGCGGCACATGAATGGTCTTTTCAGCGATCGTCGGCGCAAGCTCTGTAAGCGCCGCGAGAATGATTTGAAAGTGTCCAATCTGCTCCGCGGCGGTAACGACAAGAGAACGGTCGCTCTGCACTCGCTCCTCCTTCAAAAAGGCGAGACCGATATCCTTCGCCTCATAAGTTGGCGTACCTTTGCTCGTAATGAAGACGAGCGTGTGCAGACCTTTTTTCTCGCCACGATAAATGACAGCACCCTCGCTCTCCTCGAACACATTCCGCTGTACGCCATCGCGTACGATACGCAATCCAGATTCCGAAGTTTCACTTTCAAAAAAATAATAATCGAAGTGTGTGCCTAGAATCTTATAAAGCTCTTCAAATGCCGCGAGTGATATATCACGACCTTTGCGCCACGATGCCATGAGCCTAGGGTCGCCACCGGAGTAGACCGCCTGATTCAGCGAATCGATTTCCTCTTTTGCCTGCAGGGACTCTTCGTATGCTCGAGAACCCTCAGCATACGCTTCCCCGATTTCTTTTACCGTCGTCGGCTCCGTAGTACTCGATTTCCGCAAGCCCCAGAGCGCTTTCGCGACGTGCGGACCAACATCGCCTTGATAGTTGGCGCGAATAACGGTTGCGCCTTCGGAACCAATGAGCCGTGCAAGTGCTTCGCCGATAATGTTGCTCATCAGGTGCCCAATGTGCATTTCCTTAAATGGATTAGGGTCTGTGTATTCGATCAGGACGCGTTGTCCCGCAGAACCACTAGCCTTCCCCCAGGCCTCGCCCTGCGCGGCTGCCTCGGCAGTCACGAGCATCACTGTTTCCCGCGTGAGAGTGATGTTAATGAAGCCGGAACCAGCAACTTCCGCGCGCCCGACTTCGCCGAGTGCGCCCTTTATATTTCGCACGAGTTCATCTGCGAGCTTGCGTGGATCCTTATTAAGACGCTTTGCCGCCACGAATGCAGCGTTCGTCATGTAGTCTCCGTATACCGAGTCACCCGGTCGCTCAACAGAAAACGTCGTCTCTCCAGCACCCATCGCGGAGAGCGCCTCGACTATTGTTTTGCAAATACGCTCTTTCATATATACAAGTGTAGCAATACTGCGTATATTTGACTATTCAAACAAGTTCCGTATGATGCAAAAAGATAACAGTTCATCATAACCGTGAAAGGAGTAGAGCATGTGCTTCTATAGACCACTTGCTAAACGAATACCGGATATCCAGTATCAAGATCGACTCAAGTTCATTCTGGAACAAGGAGAGATGGTGAGAGAAACACCACAAGGCATTGGGGCTCTTACCTGCTTCGGCACGCTGCCGCAAATGGTTTTTCATCTGCGCAACGGTGTCCCGCTTATCACCGAACGAGATATCAATTTCTGGAGGAAAGCGGTTGCGGAGATTATCGCGTTCATAAATGGTGCGCGCACCATCGACGAGATCGAGTCATATGGCTGTAGTTTCTGGAGGGATTATCGCGGAAAAGGTACGGCATTAGGTCTCGATCCTGATGATATGGGGCCCGGTTCATACGGTCCAGCATTCCATGACTTCCCGCTTCCTGGGGGCGGCACGTTGAACCAGTTCGAGCAGCTTGTCGAACAAATAGGGAGCTATCCCAACATTCGAACGCATCTCATAACTCCATGGATACCATTCTACACAGCTCGTGGCCCGAACCGGAAAGTCCTCGTCGCACCTTGTCATGGATTCTTACACTTTCGGATCATCAACGGAAACCTGAATATGGAGATGCACCAACGTTCTGCAGATTTACCCATTGGAGATCCGTCGAACATGATTCAATACGCGGCATTACTACTTATGATATGCCAAGTCACTGGATACACGCCTGGTCACTTCGTGCTCAGTTTCGGCGACGCACATATCTACGAAAATCAGATCGAGAAGGTGCACGAACTCGTGACACGAAGACCGCGCCCTTTCCCCATCCTCCGACTCGACCCGGAAGTGAAGAATCTGTTCGATTTCCGGATCGAACACTTTATTCTTGAAGAATACGACCCGCACCCAGCTATGAAAATCCCGTATAGTCCTTAGCTACGCAGGAATTCGGACTGCCTCCCAAAAGAGGCGGTTCTTTTTTTATAAACCTCTCTGGTATATGGTTGTATACATGCATCAAAAAAACCGGGCGGTCGATATAGAGAACGCAGTCGTTGTACCGCGCAATGATTACGCGCGGGTACTCCGCACAATCATCACGAATGGTTTCTGCCCATTCTGCGAAAAACATCTCTTTAAGCATCACCGCCAACCACTCATTTACAAAAGCAAATACTGGCTCGTAACAAAAAACTCGTGGCCGTATAAAGGGTCTCGATATCACTTTTTATTTATTATACGCCCGCATATCGAGGCGGTGGAGAATGTGCGGCCTGCTATGTGGGTTGACTTACAGAAACTCTACCGAAAATTAATTCGCAAAAATAAGATAACAGGCGCAACGCTTATGATTCGTTCAGGTGAAACACAGATAACAGGCGCGTCAGTGAATCATCTACATGCCCACCTTATTGTCGGTAGCTTTCGAACGAAAAAAACAAAACCAATAAAGGCACTTGTCGGCTTCAAAAAATAAACCTCCCCCGATCAGTATCTGGCTAAGGCAGAAAAAGAACTATCACATCTCGACACGGATGATCTCTACGTTCCCCGCCTCAAGCGCCTCCGCCCCAGCAACGAGCGAATAGCCTTCCGCATAGAAAAGACGCTTGATACCGGTACGGGCCAACGAGTATGCGCATGACGGACACGGAAAGGTAGTTACGTAAAGATCACTTCCTTCCGTTGAAATACCTCGGCGAGCTGCTTCAGCGAGGAGCCCCATCTCGGCATGCAATGAACCAGAGAAATCGATGCGTTCTCCCACCTCGAACTGACTCCGTGGATCACCATAATGATATGCGCTCTGCTCGTTCGGTACGTGCTGGTTGAAAGCGGCAAGGATTACCTTCTTCTCCTTCACGAGGAGAGCACCTACCTGTCGCCACCAGTCCGGACTGCGATTTGCACCAGCGAATGCCTGGCGTATGAATATCCGGTCAAACTCGTAGAGTGAGACATTACGTTCGCCTTCCGGTATCCGGCCCTTTTGAACTGAGCCCCAGTCCCAACGAAGACGCCAGGAACCATCGAACACGACCGATGCGTACGAGAGGTACTTCTCGGCAAGCGCGTGCGATACGTCTTCATCTGGCATGACAATGTTATGCGACTGTCGGAAGTTAACGTCATTGATCTCTGTCATTGTAAGAACACGAACGTCAGCAAAGATGTTGAGCGCCCGAATCATCTTTTGTGATTCTTCTGGTGCTACACCCGGTAGATGGCGAACGAGCGAGTTGAATTGCTGAATAAACTCTCCACCAAGCACATAGAGGACACTCTCTTTATATGCCTGGAAGAGTTTCAGATACCCCGCATGTGGCGTTGGCACATACGCGATTAGGATGTCAGGTGCTGATTTCACGACGTGCCTCCTCAATTGCTTTTATCAACTTTTCTGAAACACGTTCGAGCATTTCGATACTACCGTCGACGGCGAGGCGTCGAATCCGCGCACTTGTGCTCGTCTCCGCCTGCGGTTGAAGGCGTACAAGACGCACGCAATGTCTTTTTGCCTCCTCAAGACTAGGCGGCAAATCCTTGGTTGACGTCGAAACGATCTGAACATGTGGCTCGATAACACTGTACAGCTGGTTGAGCTTATATTGCGGTGTGATGATGTCGACCGAACGTAAGTGCGAAAGTACACGGCAACGCTCATCTTCTGGTACGATCGGCCGTTTAGGACCCTTGCGCTCTTTCGTGAGAGCATCCGTGTCAACACCGACGACCATGACGATATGTTCTGCGTCTTCATAGAACTTCGCCGCTGCATCTTTCCCTTTCTGGATGTAGTCGCCGTGACCGATATGGAATAGGTCCCATACACCTGTCGTGAAGACAATAACAGCCCCTCGACTACGGAGGTCGGCAAGTATATCGACCAATTCTTTATGGTTTGGGAAATACCGATCTTCGTACGTCGCTGTACCTTTCAGAATGCGCGTAGCCCGCTGGCGGAGCGGTATAGCCCCGCCAGGGTCATGGTCACCCTTGTAGACTGTATTAGGAATATCCTTTGATGATCCCATCGTTAGGAACTTACTTAACTTCCACACCCATACTTCGTGCCGTGCCCGCAATAAGTCGCGCTGCGGCTTCGGGGCTATTCGCATTTAGATCCGGCATCTTCTCTTCAACAATAGCTGCGACCTGTGCCTTGGTCAGAATGCCCACCTTCTGTTCGCGTGCCTTACCAGAACCCTTTTCGATACCAAGCGCTTTCAAGATGAGCCTCGAGGCGGGTGGATTCTTCATGATGAAGGTGAACGAACGGTCATCGTAGACCGAGAGCTCAATCGGGATGATAGTTCCTCGCTTATCCTTAGTCGCCTCATTGAACTGGGACACGAACTGGCCGATGTTCACGCCCGTAGGGCCAAGCGCAGTACCAACCGGAGGCGCTGGTGTTGCTGCGCCGCCTGGAATCTGTAACTTAATCTTTTTTACAATTGTAGCCATACGTGTAACGACATTACGCTAGAGTTTCCGTATCTGCAAGAAGTCGAGCTCGACCGGCGTCTCGCGACCAAACATTGAAACCATGACTTTCACCTTACCACGATCTTCGTCGATCTCACCTACCTTACCTTCGAGATCCTTGAAAGGGCCATCGATGATGGTAACTGGGTCATCTTTTACAAGGTCGATACGATGCTTCGGCGCCTCAGCGGTCATGCGCTTCATCAACGAGGTAACCTCGGTATCTTCCATCGCAACAGGTGTATTGCCCGAACCGACAAATCCCGTAACACGCGGTGTGTTCCGCACCACAAACCACGAGTCATCGTCAACGATCATACGCACGAGAATATAGCCCGGATAGATTTTCTCCTCTTCGACAACGCGTTTTCCTCCTTTCACCCGAATCTTTTTTTCAGTCGGAACTATTACGTCAAATATTTTCCCCTCCATGCCCAGTGATTCAATGCGTTGCTTCAAATTTCGCTCAACGGCATTCTCGTAGCCAGCGTAAGTGTGAATGGTATACCAGCGTGCGTCTTCTTTACGTGGTATCGTATCGTCACGAATTTCTTTGCGTACTGAAGGCGCGATGTCTGCCATACCGATTTCCTCCGGTAAATCCATCTCGCCACTGTATATATGTGGGGTCGTGTCCATAGAAAGAGCTTATCCGCCGGCAACGCCGCTCACCACGGAACCAAAAGTATAATCGAGCAACCCAACAAGTAGCGTTATGGCCACTGCAATGAAAATAACGACGAGAGTATGCGCAAGTGCCGTGCGATTCGTTGGCCAGACGATATGGACAAACTCTTCGCGCACATGCTTCAGATACGTAAGAGGTGAGATCATATAAAAGGCGTTTAGCAAATAAAAAAGCCCTGAGGGCTCCTTAATAAAGACATCATAATATGGAGCCTATCTTGAGTCAAGCGGCTACTCATGAATAGGTCTATTGGCGGATTTCATAGGTAATAGAAACGGATGCGTTGTAGGTGTTTTCACCTATCTGGATATTGGGCGTTGATGCTCCGCTCGCAGACCCCGCTGTCATTGCTGCGTAGATGGGGATGGGGGAGCCACCTGAAGATTCGCTAAAGTTAACGATCTTACCGAGCGAAATTCCGAGTTGCCCTGCGAGAAGTACCGCTTGCGTCTTCGCATTATCAATCGCATCGGCGCGCGCAGCGTCGTAACCAGAAGTCGCGTCGTCAAGCGCGAACTCTGGCCCCTGCACGTTCTGTACTCCGAGGGTCCCGAGCCCGTTGACGAGGGTTCCAGTTGTGGCAAGGTCATGTATTGTTACCTGAACCATTTCAGATACTTGATAACCGACGATTTTCGGTGTGCCGCTGTAGGGTTGGCAAAGCGTTCCTGACGAACAAGGGTTTGGATATGAATATTGCGGGGAGATGTTGTATGAGAGCGTTTTAATGTCCTTGTCCGCGATTCCCTGTCCTTTCACGAAATCAAT
>DAICZX010000082.1 GCA_027310925.1 Candidatus Parcubacteria bacterium | reverse complement strand
CAGAGTTAGGAGCCCCTTATTCATCGGGTACCGTCAATAAACTTCGTCCCCGATAAAAGATGTTTACGTACCAAAGCACTTCATCCATCACGCGGCGTCGCTCCGTCAGACTTTCGTCCATTGCGGAATATTCTCGTCTGCCGCCTCCCGTAGGAGTATGGCCCGTGTCGCAGTTCCATCGGTGGGGGTCAGCCTCTCAGCTCCCCTAAGCGTCGTAGCCTTGGTAGGCCATTACCCTACCAACTAGCTGATACTACGCCGGCAGCTCCCGAAGCGAAAAACCTTTACCCTTGCGGGACTATCGGGAATTACCCAACCTTTCGGCTGGCTATGCCCGACTTCGGGGGATGTACCTACGTGTTACTACCTCGTCTGCCGGTTGCCCTTGCGGGCCCCCTTGACTTGCATGACTTATCCACGCCGCCAGCATTCACCCTGAGCTAGGATCAAACTCTCATTAAGAATAGGCGGAACAAAAGAATTCACACATCTTTTTATCTTCCTGCGCCACTATAAACTGTGGCACAGGTTTCACATGTATATAAATGTCAAAGAAAACTCCGTCCCGCCCAGCGGGACAGTAAAGCAATGGTATATGAGGGATTGAATGACGTCAAGGTGCTATAATCAACCAATGAAAAAACAGGTCGTCGTTGCGGTTTCAGGAGGATTTGATCCCGTCCATGTGGGGCATATGCATCTCTTTCGGGATGCTCGAGCCCTGGGGAATAAGCTCATAGTTATCCTCAATGATGACGAGTGGTTGATGCGAAAAAAGGGCTACGTTTTTATGCCACAAGAGGAACGGAAAGAACTCCTGAGCCATGTTCGGTGGGTTGACGAGGTCGTGCTTCGTGACCCACAAGAGACATATGACGTTTCTCACATGCTTGAAAAGCTCCGGATCGAAGTATTTGCCAATGGTGGAAATGACCGTAGCAATGAACAGGAAGTTCCCGAAGCGGCTGTGTGCAAGAGACGTGGAATAAAAATGGTTTTCAACGTTGGCGATACGGGAAAACCACAGTCAAGTTCTTTGCTTGTAAAAAATTTAGCGAAACAAGTTATGGACTTTGCAAGATTGCGCGAGACTGGCAAAGCGCTATAGTTAATGAGGCCGTCACCCTTGTCTATGGAATGCGCAATTGCGTGGGCGTGTGATTATTCTCATCTCAGTCTTTTTTGCATGGTCCTCTACCCTATTACCGTAAGCGGCTTGGTTGACTAGCTACACCCCTGGTAATCAGATGATCCTGTAGCCAGAAATTTGGAAAATTATTTTAAGCAAGAGTGTGTAATGTTTAATTCACATTAACATCTTGATCTTATGTTCCTATTTAATTATTAAAAACCGAGTCTTTAAAATTGACCGGTGACAACCATTCCCTGAATGGTCACTTCTTAGAGAACCACTTAGCAATGGGGATGAGGAGTGGAGCAGAACGGCAAATGGAAGAAAAAGTTCCTGCAACGACACCAACGAGCATGACGAGTGCGAAATTACGAGTTGCCGGGGCGCCCAAAAAGATGAGCGCAAGAAGTGCAAGCGCCACAGTGAGCGCAGTATTAATGGAACGCATCATTGTCTCGTTGATGGATTTACCAATCGTCACTTCAAATTCTTCCTTCACACCTGTTTTCTCGTTCTTTGCAAGATGTTCGCGCACGCGGTCGAAAACCACGATAATATCGTTTACTACATATCCGAGAAGAGCAAGGAGCGCGACGATGAAGAGAGAATCAACTTCTGCTCCGGTAAAATGTGCATATGCGGCGTAAAAACCAGTTGGCACTATTAGATCTATGGCAAGCATAGTGACGACCGTAAGACCATATCCCCAGGAAGGAACTGGTCGTGACACCTTTCGGAACGCAAAGGCAATGTAGAGCACGATAACGAGGATTACCGCAAAAATTGCCAAGAGCGCCTTATTAGTAAACTGACTTCCGAGTGCAGGGCCGACCGATGAGTAAGAAAGTTCGGTTGTTGACGCATCTGAGGAAATCGAGGCAAGGACAGCATCATGTTCCGCTGGAGTCATAGTACGTGTGCGAATGGAAACTTCATTTGTACCCGCAGTACGGACAGACACCACGCCCAAGGGGACAACGGCAACTTGTTTCTCAATAGTTGCAAGTGAAGGAACACCATTTGGGTAACTCACCTGCATCAAAGAGCCCCCAGTGAAGTCAATACCGAGTGGTAAGCCGAATGCAAGAATGGAACCAATCGCCGCCACGAGAATGATTCCGGTAATCCAGAAGAAGAGTGAACGGTGTGTAACGATATACATAAATAATTATGCGTTATGAATGCCAGAACCCATGAGGAATTTCCATATACCCTCCTTGTGCTCGGGAATGAAGGAAAGCAAAAAGACGCGAGAGAGTGATACGGCAGAAATGAATGACGCAAGCACACCGAGTACAAAAACAAGTGCAAATCCCTGCACGATACTCGTTCCCAGCCAGAAAAGAATAACGCCGGAGATGAGCATCGTAAGATGTCCATCGCGAATTGCCGTCCATGCGCGAGCAAAACCGATATGCACTGCTTCACGAGGATCTTTTCCTTCACGTAATTCTTCCTTGGTACGTTCAAATATGAGCACATTTGCATCCACCGCCATTCCAACAGAAATTATAAGCCCCGCAATTCCCGACGCTGTAAGTGTCACTGGAATAATCTTAATAACCGAAAGCATGAATGCAAGGTATTCAGCTAACGCAACTGTTGCAATAAGACCGGGGAGACGATACCAGGCGATCATGAAAAGTGCGACGATGATGAAGCCGGTGATTCCTGCGACGACACCAGCGGAAATAGCGGCTGCACCCAAGGTCGGACCGACTGCAGAACTGCTTTCGAGCGTGATAGGGACGGGCAACGCACCGAAATTAAGGTTGCGCACAAGATCACGCGCCTCAGTTGCCGTAAAGTTCCCGGTAATAGTTGCCTGCCCGCCAGGAATTGCTTCTTGAATTACCGGTTCGGAAATTGGTTGGCCATCAAGGAAAATGGCGAGAGTGCGACCAACATTTTCACTCGTTATTTTTTCAAAAAGTGTCGCACCTGCACTGTTGAAAGTAAGAATAACCTGAGGGGCCGAGAGACCTGCTGTCGCGCCAGACCCGAATCCGAGCGCAGCGTTCGAAAGATAGCCACCTGTAAGGCCAGTGGGAACATACGCAACCTCGGTTGTCGTGCCGACCGTTGTCGTAGTTGCGAGCATAAATTCAAGCGTGGGAGTCTTACCAAGCGCAGCGACAGCAGCCTTGATATCGGTCACGCCCGGTAAATCAACAATGAGACGATCTTCGGTGATGCCTGAAAGTGCATTTGCCTGTTCTGTTTGAACTAACGGTTCCGCAACACCAAAAAGGTTCACTCGACGCTCAATAACACCTTGAAGCGCAGATAGCGCATCCGAACGTTCGTTAGTAGGTGTCTGGCTCATATCAGCCTTATAAACAAGTTCTGTACCCCCAGCAAGATCGAGGCCGAGTTTAAAACGATACGCGCTCGTGGGATTCGCCTCGGTCGCCCACACAAAATACATAAGCAAAAGCCCCACAATTAGGGCGACGCCTGCGAACACTCGAAAACGAGTCATATAAGGATTATAAACGAAATAAGGAAAAAGCGAAGACCTTGCGTACTTTACGTATTCATTGTCCTTTCCGTGATAGCGGCGGGCTAGTAAAGAGACATATGATGGCAACCGAACCGAAACCGTTTATGACTCACGTTCCAGAAAGAGAGAGTAACGCGCGGAGCGTCTTGAGTGTGATGGCGAGATCAAGCCCGAAGGATCGATGTTTCAGATAATACAGATCAAAAGAAAGTTTTCGTCGTGTGCGCACAACATCCGCTTGACCGCGCGGTACGTCAGAGTCATGGATTTGCGCCCAGCCAGAGAGTCCAGGGGTGATTAAGTAGCGCATGCGATACTGTGGGATCTCTCGCTCGTACACTTCGGCAATCGTTGGCAACTCCGGTCGTGGCCCGATGAATGACAAATCTCCCATGAGTATATTCCAGAGTTGTGGTAGCTCATCGATACGCGTTTTACGCAACAGACGACCAACTTTCGTGACACGATTTTGTTTCTGTTTTTCTGGATCCCCCGCATCAAAGAACAGCATGGTGCGGAGTTTGAGAAGACGAATACTTCGTCCACCTTTCCCAACACGCTCCTGATGGATGAAAGGCGTACCACCTGTGGCAAAAAGCACGAACATCGAGACAACAATGAATGGAACGGCAACGACGATGCCGACAGCGGCAAGCAAAACGTCAAACACCCGTCGCGCTAAATCATAGAGAGCCCGCCGTTTCGGTAAGAAATCGAATAGTTGCGCCGAGCCAATGTGGCCCAAAGGTACGCGATCAAAAATCTCTTCATATAGAGAAGTGAGGTCAAAAAACCTTGCTTCTGACAAAAGATCATAAAATGCATATATATCATGCTCAAAAACTGGATCAGATATGTCAATAACGACAAACCGGGCACCCCACTCTTTGAGTTCCGTCTTAATAGCGTGTAGTAGCGCACTGCTTGAAAGGCCTTTTGTCTTGATGCGGTCCACAAACCGGATGAGATACTGATTACTTTCATTTACTTCATCCTGTAATTCGAGAGCCGCGGAACTGGAACCGACGAGAAGGGTTGGCATGCGCTTGCCTTCCGCGACTTCGCGCCTCATACGCATGAAACGCCACGAACTTTCAGCCACCACCGATACAATAAGGTAGAGTACGAGAATAGTCTTTGGTGCGATGGAAAGTGGGAGTGCAAAAAAAAGTATTGCAACAATCGCGACTGTTGCGGCCTGCGCACCCAGAATGCGCACGCCCATCACACGCTGAATTGGCCGCGTCTGCTTTTCGTAAAGACCGGCAATGTAGAAAACTATCAATGACAGAAGGAACATAGGTAAAAATGGCACCACATTTTCTTTGAAGTAACTTAGTGAAGGTAATGCGAGGTTACGAAGAAGGAGAGCGGCCCAGAGAGACGCTACCAGGATTAGAAAATCTCCTGCGAGGAGAATGGTCGTTTCGCGACGGTCAAAAACCATACGTATATTGATACTATAACGTGTAAATATATTGTACAGTTGCCTTCATGAAGACCTTAATGGCTAAAAAGATATTGTTTGTTATAACGAAATCAAACTGGGGCGGCGCTCAGGAGTATGTCTATACACTTGCGACACACTTTGCTAGTGCGGGTGGAAATGTCGTGGTTGCACTCGGCGGTACAGGAGGGGTGGGAGCAGTCGCGGGACTACTCGAAACGCGTCTCAGAGAAGCCGGGATACGGACGATCTTCCTATCTTCGTTCACACGCAACATTAATATTATGCGTGACTTTTCGGCACTCATTGAACTACTACGGGTGGTGCGCTTCGAGAAGCCAGATGTGCTCCACCTCAACAGTTCAAAGGCAGGAGGTATTGGCTCACTTGCCGGTCGTATTGCCAGAATACGGCGTATCGTGTTTACCTCGCACGGTTTGTCCTATGATGAAGATCGCCCGTTCTTTATCAGAATTTTTATCTGGTTATCGACATGGACGACATTTTTGCTCGCTCATCGTACAATCGTTATTTCACGTGATGCCTACACAAGAGCGAGGAGATTCCCTTTTTGTAAACAAACAATCCATCTTGTGCATAACGGCATCACGCCTGTCCATATTTTGGAGCGCATTAAAGCGAGGGAAAAATTAGTTCCTGCCATGCAAGATTCCAGTCATGTGTGGATCGGTACGATTGCTGAACTTACTCGCAATAAAGCGTTACCGTATCTCATACGTGCCGCTACACTCCTGAAGAAACGAGGTCGTGCGTTCACGCTGTATATCATTGGTGAGGGAGAAGATCGTACCCTACTCGAAAAACTTATTCGCCATGAACAGCTTTCTGAGAATGTACTCCTGCTTGGATTTGTACCGAACGCACGACTATACCTCGGCGCTTTCGACATCTTCACTCTATTGTCAGTGAAGGAAGGACTTCCCTACGTCCTGCTTGAGGCTGCTCAGGCTCATTGTGCTGTCGTCGGGAGTCGCATCTCTGGCACGACCGATATTATCGATGAACGAACTGGTATACTCGTTGAAGCAAAAAATATAGAATCTGCTGCACAAGCACTTGAAACGCTTATTGATAACCCGAAAAAACGCTTTGCACTCGGCGAAGCGCTTTATAAGAAAGTTTCGGCAGAATTTTCTATCGAGCAGATGCTTAAAAAAACCGCCGCTGTGTATCGTTAACCACCAAGATATTCATTCGCACTTATGTCACGCGTCGCGCTACGCCCATGTCGCGCAAGCGAGGTCACGATGCCGAGCGCGGCAAACTCAAGCACGAGGTGTGAACCGCCCGAGCTCATAAACGGTATTGTTGTTCCCGTCACCGGCAGAAGTCCGAGACTTATACTGGTATGTATTACAACGTGCGCTGCAAAGAGTAACAGTACACCAAGCGTAAAGAACGCATCAAAATTTGTCGCTGATGCACGTGCAATCTGTACGAGCCGCACAAAGAGAAGTGCGTATATAGAGAGCAAAAGTAATACCCCAATAAAACCCCATTCTTCCGCAAACGCTGCAAAGATAAAATCAGTTTGATATTCTGGTAAAAAACGAAGTTTTGATTGCGTTCCGTACCCGATACCTTTTCCAAGAAGTTCCCCAGAACCGACGGCAATCTTTGCCTGATACGCGTTATAACCAACTCCACGAATGTTACTCGCCGGATTCACGAAAGAAATGATGCGTTCACGCTGGTAGGGTTTTAGTCCACCAAACCAAAATGCAACGGCAACTATAGCGCCTATACATCCAAGCACAGCGAGATGCTTCTTTGAGATGCCGGAAACAAGCATCATGCCGAGCCAGAGCACACTAAATATAATGGCGTTCCCCAAGTCCGGCTCGATAAGAACGAGTAGAACGATGATGATCGTATACGCGCCCGAAACGATGATATGGCTAAAATCTCCAATTTCAACATGTCGACGCGATAGATACTTAGCGAGTAATGCGATGATTGAAAATTTTGCAAGATCTGCAGGTTGGAAAGAAATTGGCCCGAGTGAGAACCACGCTCGTGCACCCAAGACCGGATGCGTAACGACAAGCACAAGGAGTAGAAGTAGGACGGAAATCCCATACAATGCCATGACAACTGCTGTTCGACGAATGAAACGCATATCGAATGTTGATAATGTGAAATAAACGCAGGTTGCAATAACAATCCAAATGAGCTGCCGCGGCGCAAGTGATGCTCCTTGCCCAAATGTATTCATCGTGAGTGTCCCTAGGAATGAGAGTAGTAGTGCAGGGAGAAGGAGTGTCCAATCAAAAAAAATGCTGGGACGCATGCGTGAATGTGAAACCATAAGTGAAATCTTGTCTATTGACTAAGGCAAGGGAATAACTGGCACTACTTCTACCGAGACCGGAGTATCAGGAAATGCGTTATTCCACGTAAAAGTCGCTGTTGCAGTACCTTGCGCGGGGATGGTAGGCACTACAGTTTCTGAAGCCGCGATAACATTGTTATGTACGTCACGTACTAATACGATCACTTGCACGTTCTCAAGTACCGTAACGCTACCGTTTGTGAGGATCGCATCGATACGTGGCGCATCTACAGAACCGCTTTGCGTTATGTTTGATACGGTCGGTATGGTGCGCGGATCTGTGGTCATGGTAAACCATCGTGGTGAAGATGACGCAATACTAAGAAACGCACTCGTGATCTGCGCTCCCGACGCAACCCCGGGCATGAAGATTGTTTCTGTCGCACCGGGTGGTAAATCGAGTGTTCCAGAGACCTCCTGGATAAGAGTCTGGTCAGTACCGTAGAGCATCACGTTGTATGGAACATCTTTTGCAGCCGCATCGATATTTTTATTCTCAATTGAGGCGACAATATCCGTACGTCCTGCATTATTGGTAAGCACTGTGGTAAAAAGAACAGTCGGCGGCTGTTCGAGTGCATTACAGAGGTATGGACACGGACCGCCACAATCTATTCCTGCTTCTCCTTGATTCTGGATACCATCAACACAAGATGGCGCCTTGTAAAAGGCTGTTACAAAAATGACTGACAAGGTTGCTGCGATAACTGCACCAAGGATCAAAAAAATAATGAATCTTCTCCGTGCTGCCCAGGACATGAGGATAGTATAACAAGATCTATCGTGCTTTGTGTGGCGCTACATAAACTGCTCTTTAGGTTTGAAGAATGTAAGGCAAATATAGATATGTAAAACGCCGCGCAAGTAAGATTGCACGGCGGAAAGATAGTCGGGTGGTTGGATTCGAACCAACGACCTTCGAAGACTTACTGTCGGATATCTAATCCGGCTCCTCGACGCTCTACCTCTGAGCTACACCACGATAATGGGCTAGAATATATTTCAAATGCTCAGTTCTGGCGGTTAGCTACTCTCCCCATCTGAAACGATGAGTACCATCGCCGCTAGGAGGCTTGACTGCCGAGTTCGGAATGAGATCGGGTATGACCCTCCCGCCAAACCACCAGAACTGAACATTCGAAATGTTCAGTATACGAAATACGCATTGGTATTGAAAGACATATGCAAACAAACGATTATGCTATACAGATTTCCGCACGAGAGACTGGGCATATTAGTACTCCTCGACTCCACACCTTACGGTGCTTCCATCTAGAGCCTATCAACCTCGTCATCTCCGAGGAGCCTCATAACGATTCCTAATCTTGGAGCACGTTTCCCGCTTATATGCTTTCAGCGGTTATCGCAACCCGACATAGCTACCCAGCGGTGCCCTTGGCAGGACAGCTGGTAGACCAGAGGTCAGTTCAGCCCGGTCCTCTCGTACTAGGGACGACCCTCCTCAAGAATCAACGCCTGTAGTAGATAGGAGACCAACCTGTCTCACGCATCTACGTTTACTCCACTTACGCAGAGGATCGGACTGTAACTTCGCCCGTTCTGGGCGATCAACATTCAGTCTCTACGGGTGCTTTCGCTTCCCTCGGTATTGCCCTCTCGTACACAACGAGTGCGGGTTCCACCGATATCAGTTGATTTGGTTCCCGCATATTCCTATGCGAGACCGCCGTGAGTTTATTTTTTGTCTTACTTCCTCGTGGGTTCAAAACGTTCAATCACCGATTCAAAAATCAGTTGCTGAACGGTTTGAACCCAGCTCGCGTACCTTTTTAATTGGCGAACAGCCAAACGCTTGGGAGCTTCTCCACCCCCGCGCTAAGGTGAGCCGACATCGAGGTGCCGAACTCCGCCGTCGCTATGGACGCTTGGGC
>DAICZX010000081.1 GCA_027310925.1 Candidatus Parcubacteria bacterium | reverse complement strand
GATGGCGGAAGCGCGACGTCTTCACTCACCGCGAAACAAAGACCATTCGCCTGTTTCGCACCATGATATGGATCTTGTCCTAGAATTACAACCTTTACCTTCTCGAATGGGCAAATATCAAATGCGCGAAAAATGTACTTAGGCGGCGGATATACCACCTCATTTTTATATTCACTCTTCACAAACGCGACCAATTCCGCAAAATACGACTGCGAGAATTCGCCCGCAAGCCGTTTCTTCCATGAAGAATCCAGAGTGACGTTCATAACGCTCCTTCGCTGATGAGCAAGTATCTTTTACGCACACTACCGCGATTGTAACCACCTGGCGTACCATCGGCACGAATGACGCGATGGCACGGGATAGCTGGATCGTAATTGGTACGAAGCACGGCACCAACTGCGCGTGCCGCGCGCGGTAAACCGCAACGTCGTGCGACAGCGACGTATGACAAGGTCTTCCCTTTCGGAATCGTCCGCACTACCGCGAAAACCCGCTCGCGGAAACCGTTGTCATCCCTCTTTTTCACGATGTAAAGCGGGCAGTTTACCCCCGGCTTGCTCGCGATATGTGCAATACTCGCATGGGCCACCGCCGAACGCCGTTCCTATACTAGGAATATCACTTCCGGTAAGCATTTCTTTTATAGAAAAAATCGTTGGTTCAACCCACGTATCGCTACCAGCATAAGGGATAAGTTCTATATCGAATTCAAGCTTTCCGTCAAAAGCACGTGCATCGGATTTGCCATTGGCGTAGACGAAATACCCGGTCGGTGAAACAGAAAATTCGTTCCTACGGAATAACCATTGGTAAATTTCCATTTGCCGTCTATAGGAATCATACAAATCTTCCTCCGTACTCGGACCTCTTTTCTTGCTGGTCGCCTTGTAATCGACAATGATGAGTTCCCCTGCAGGATTAATCCAAACATCATCGATGCCACCACGTACGAGTATGTTTGTTGGAGTATGTAGGTAGGTGATTCCGCGACGGAGCGCATCACGCCATTCCCCAAGCCGGTCATCAGCAAATGGTATGGCATCGAGACCATATTGTTTCAAAAGGGGGTGCACGCTGCCCTGTGCCCGATGAATATCAAATTCGCGTTTCAACAGTTCATCGACCGCATTGTTGAGCGAAAACGCGGGCATCGATGGACGCTTCACCCCGAAGCGTAGATCGAGATAGGCGCAACGTGGACATTCAATGAACAGGTCGATTTTTGAACGGCTTATTTTAAATGGCTCTTTCGATGAGGGAGAGAATGCCATGTTATTTAGTGGTTATGAAATAGGAAATAACTGGCGCGCCCGTGTTGAAGTCTATGTAGATGCTGTCTTTTGCGAAGTTAAAAGTACCATTTGTGTCATTGCGGTAAAGTTCAATCGCATAAGAGCGACCCGGTTCGGTCGCCCGTAAGAGCGGGACCGGTAAGTTACTTCGGGGACCACGCGCATATGCAGCGCCAAGCACGTTCCCCAAATCATTCCCTTGCATCTCACGTACCGCTACCCAAACGCCGGGCGGCGGTACCGTAACAGATTCAACAATGACTGTATTCCCCGCAGGCTGATCGGACACCGAAAGAGCACCACTCTCGACGACTGCCTGAACGGTACTCGTCGCAGAGAGTGGAACAGACGATACGGGAACGATATTGCCACCAAAGAACAAAACGCCCGTAACGAGCGTGCCGAGCATAACACCGGCGACAAATGAACTCATGGAAAAATATCTCATCATACAGATGCAAGAACAGCAGTATGGTGTGCAAATGTTAGATTAAGGAGACCATCAGATTCCGCAATCAGCTCACCAACCCGCTCGCTTGAAAGATGGAGTACATCGAGCAGACGACGATTGCGCACGATCTCATCAACAGCAATAACACCGTGTTCAATAAGAAGCCGTTTTTCGGCACGCGCAAGGCTGGTAAGCGCAGTAATAGGATATACTCGCGCATGACTCATGCGCGCAAATAGATTATTGGTTATTGGATAACCCCAACCCAAAAGTTCAACACCAGCACATTCGGCATAAGTAATCGCTTCTGAAGTAAATTTTGTGTTAGTAACGAGTAACCCACGGTCGATTGGACACGTGCGTACGGCCGGATCACAGGAAAAAATGTCATCGAAACGGCTTTTTACATACAGCGCGACTTTTAGATCAGTTTTATAGCCAGGATCGTTGTGATATTTGAGCTCAGCGGCAAGAAATACGTTCTGTTCTGGATGAGAAGCATAAAAGTCAGTTTCGTGCGAAACGCATTTCCCTTGAATCATTTTGCGCGTCTCCACCTGCCACCCCTCTGCACGGTAGAGGTGTGAGACAAAATCTTCAAACGGATGCCCAGTCGGACCAAGCTCGAGAAGCGCGCGACGCAATGCATAACGTGCAGCAATTGGACGCGCCTCTCTGCGCAAGAGTGAAAAAGCGCGTGTGTAAATTTCCTTTGAGGACGAGCCGGGAATTACGGTATTCGTGATTGTGTTTGCAATACGTGCCGCAGCGTGTGTCCCCGCACCGGAACGCTCAAGTGAGGCAGCGAGACGTGCTGGGTCGAATATTTCGGTTGAGCCATCAGCCTTCGTGATGATTGGTAAAGTCATCATGAAGAAGTCGTGGATGCTACTGAACCATTTATGGTCGCAATTATCGATATTTGCGGTGGTGCAACAATTGTCGTTGAAAAATCAATAACTGTCGGTACTTGGAGGCAGATGCCAGTGTCAACTGGCATTGAAATCGCGATTAAAATGTTTTCCGTGCTTGAAGCATTACCCTCGATACTTGCTGTGGGAGTGACGATAGTGCAGGCATCTGGTGCTTCTACTGAACCCGTGATGGTGTGTGTACCTTTTTTGAAGGTATCATGTAACGTGACGACCGGTATAGTTATCTTTGTTTGTGGTACCGATATCTGCACCACACCACGCGCATGTTGCGTCGAAAGTACCAGACCGGTGATAATGATAAACACCATGATTACTATGAAGATCAAAAAAATACGTATGTGATTCATGCGGCAATGATACCACCACCAATAAGCCCGTCATCCCCATAGAAAACGATTGATTGGCCGGGAGCAGGCGCTTCTGGAAGAGATTCGGGTGTGATAAACCTGTCGTTTTCGACTTGTCCAATGATATGGGGACCTCGGTAACGGTACTGCGCTTCCCGCACACATGTTGAAGAATTGAACCAGTTCGCATCAGTGAACCGAATTTCATGCTGTGTCAATGTGGTGACTGGAAGTCGTGTGTTTCCCACTATGAGTTCATTCTTTGTTGAGTCTTTCGCAAGAACAAACCATGGCCCTCTTTCGTGTGCTTCTCGTAATGTGACACGCTGCCCAATGGTGAAGAGGAGCGCACCCTCGTGCATTCCGACCGCACGACCATACTTATCAAACGCACGTCCAGGTAAAACCTTGAGCTCAGTACGTAAGAATTCTTCAATTGAAACACTTCCAAGAAAACACACACCTTGGCTGTCCTTTTTATTAGCAACTGGTAAATTTAATCGTCTTGCCCGCGCGCGAACATCTTCCTTTGTGAGGTTCCCTACTGGGAATAACGTCGTGGTCAATATTTCCCTCGGAACAGCCCAAAGAAAGTAGCTCTGATCCTTTTCACCCTGACGGTAATGCCCGGTTGCAATAGCATCTGCTCCGCGGGAAATGGCGAAACGGTAAAACGCCCCAAACTTTATACCCTTATTGCACATGACATCTGGGTTCGGTGTTCGTCCTGCACGATATTCGGCAAGCAAGTAGTCGATGACCTCCTTTTTATATTCGGTGTGTGCGTCGAGCGTCAAGAACGGTATGTTGAGTCGAGCGGCTATTCGCATTGCATCGCGACGTTCCGTCGCCCATGTGCAGGGCATCCCGGGTGGATACAAACCCTTGATAAAAACACCGGTTATTCGTGCGCTCGCGCGTACAAGGAGCGCCGCTGACACGGCCGAATCAACTCCACCGGAGAGCCCTACAAATATTTTCTTCCCCCGTACATCCATACGCACATTCTAATCTAAATACTTCCTAAGGTTAGATTGATGGCCAGCATAAGTTGTCGCGTAGTGCATAAGACCGTCTTTACCGGTAAGGTAATATAGATATTTCGTTTTTATTGGATTTAGGACTGCCTCAATACTATTGAGGCCTGGATTATCGATCGGACCCGGCGGTAGTCCAGTGTGAGTATAGGTATTGTAAGGTGAATTGACCTTAAGATCTGCTAGCGAAGGTGAATATGTAGCACGATTATAAATATATCCAAATACTGCATCGACCTGAAGCGGCATGCCTATTTTGAGACGGTTGAAAAGAATGCCAGCAACAATACGCATATCAGTATTTGTACGCGCCTCCTTTTCAACAAGAGATGATAGAATGATTATGTCACGAAGTGAATATTCAGAAGAATCTATTTCATTAGATAATGGTGCTATTTTCGCATTAAAATTCGTGCGCATCGCACTAACAATTGATGCAGCATCTGCAGAAGGCGAAAAGAAGTATGTGTCAGGGAAAAGATAACCTTCATAGGATTGCCCGGCTGAAATAAATTCCTCGGCAGATATTGACGGATACGTGCTCGCTACTTCTGCTGCCATTTCACGAACACTCATCCCTTCCGGGAAGGTCATACGTATGAGCGGAATACCGTATGCGCCTGTGATGAGTCGATATGCGACAGTAAGGAGACTTTCAGGTGTGATGAAACTATATACACCGGCTTTGGCTTGATTACGTGCCCCTAAGAAACGCAGTATGAGTTGAAGTAGTTCTGGGTGTGCAATAACATGGGCATTCGCGAGAGTTTGTGTGACTAGAGACGCTGATGCACCGTATGTTATAACCACCGTACTTTTCGAAGGAGGACCATCGGGTGGCAAGAGTAGGAGATAGCAACCGCTAATGGTAAATATGCTGAGTATGAACAGCGCCGTCCACCATTTCTGGTGACGCCGAATATTAGACATGATCGTTGGAGAAGCCGTTTGGCTATAACGCTTGAATACCTGCATGCGCATTACGTCGGCAAATTTGGTGGAGCGGTGCCTACGGCAGATTGAATACGCTCAAGGCCCGGCGACTCGACAGAACGTGAAGGGATGTGGAAAATGGTTGCAAGTTCCTCGGTACTCATTACCATCGCATCATCTTTAAAGGCGCCGTACGAAAATGGCTCGTAGAAAAATTGACGCCGACGATAGGCTTCGACAAGTTTTCGGCGATATAGATCCTTCTTTTTTCCGACGCCAACCTCCCATGGGTAATCATCAAACCGTTTCAGCCATCCGGTCGAATTTATGCCATTCCACCCCTCGGTGCTAAATGGTTTGAAAAGCGAAATGATGTGCGTAATCATGACGGGATTGAATCTCTCCCGTTTCGCGAGATACACGCAGCGGCCACCAACGTCAAATGCAATCTTCGATACGTTGCGCTCAATGGCCGCTATCATCTCCGACTGGCCTTTCGTCGGATTAGGGAAGCCCGGACGTTCTTCGCCGGTGACCGCATCAATGTAAGAATCCCGTGTTTCTTTTCGAATACCATCGACGAGTTCTTTCGCTTCGTCTATCCAAGTATAATCTTTGCCAGATCCAGTTTTTTTGTGATACTTTTCACCCTTGTGTGCACGAATAACGAACTGGAGCCATACATATTCCCCTTTCCCCGCAGACCCTAGGAACTCAATAAGGTTCGCCAGCGGGTCAACTTGCTCCGGCTCTTTCTGCACTTTATCAAGTCCATACTCGACATAGGTCTTAATTGGCAAAGGATCTTTCGCGGTATGTTTGTAGTCGCAACCCCAGATAGACCATTCGTCTGTTTTCGCGGAAATAAGTCGTGTGTAATCAGGTACCTCGACTATCTGTACGCCTGGGTATTGCGCATACATTTGCGATTCAATGATCCTTCGCAAATTCGTACGTGTCCATATAAAGAAATGCACGCGGCCCTCAAATGAAGCTATCTCGAGGGAGAAAAATGGTCGGATACCACCTTTTATCCATTTCGCATACCAGTTTGATTCTCCTCCTGTGAGACTTAGGCTTGAGAAGAATGTCTCCATGGCAAGTGGTGTTTTTACAAGACTGCGGGGGGGCTTTATTTCAAGCACAGTGTAGGATTGTGCAAAAATAAATTCACCACGTTTGAGTGCGAGCCAGAGCATAAGTGCCCCGTCTATAATCAGAAAAGGCAACCATAAGGGCGCGAGAAAGAGCGCGAGCGAGAGAGCCGTGGAAACTCCACTCGGCATAAATATGAACGAAATGAAAAGGACCACGACAGCGAGAATAAAGATTGGCCAAGGCTCAAGCCGGACACCGGTTTTGCTGGTGAATTTACCCCCTAATTTATCAACCCTACTGAAGAACGGTATCATGGTATCCCTAAAGTATAGCAATAAACAAGCGGCGTCCGTCAGATAACGGACGCCGCTTGTTTATAGACCTATCTTTGCGCTGCTGCGTAACGGCCGTCTTTGAGACGTGTGAAGTAACGCGAATCATTCAAATTAACTAGAATTGTATTGTCCTTGACAAATCGTGCTCGTTTCACGTGCTTGATAATCTCGTCCTTCTTCATCGGACCCTCCTTCTCAAGCGCCTCGCGAATGACATCGCGCACGACACCCGGCTTATAACCCCATTCAGTGAGCGCATATAATCCACGGCCTACAAGTACAAAACGAGGGTCCTTAATGAGCTCATTGTGCGTTGTTGCAACATGCGCTTTTTTTGAGAAGAGTGTACTTATCGCCTTCGCAACTTCAGAGAAGTGCATCGGAGCACCATGGCGCTTCACCGCGAGATATGCGTAATCACGAATACCCTTGATACGGATAGCAGGTGCCGAAATACGACCCCACTGTGCGAGCGGATTGCTACCGATATGTTTAGAAAGAGAGAGCCATCGTCTCAAAATCTCCTCATTCTTGTAAGAATCATTAATATCTTTAAGATCCTCAAGGAAACGATCAAGTAATTCTCCTTCGGACAAAACGTCGTCATCGGATAGTGATGCATAGAGTTTTGAAAGCGCACTGTGAATATGCTTCGCTGTGGCCACATCTACATGCCACCGTGCAAGAAAATCGTTCGTTTCGCGTTCACGGAAGAATGTTGAGCTGAGCATCAGAAAGAATCGAAATCTATTACGCGTTTTCTCATCCTTTCCCAATGCGGTAAGGAGCGCCTCTTCAGGCATGATGGCGCCAAGTGAACGAATGTACTGTGCGATTTCTTCAAATACGGTGTGCGCTTCTTTAAAAACCCTGCTTGCACGTATGGCGTCAAGTCCAGATGCCTCTATTTGCCGGACACGCTCTCGTGTAATACCGAAGTGGTCACCAATTGCTTCGAGTGTTTCTCGAACAGGATTTGCCCCCAATCCAAAACGACGAACGAGCACTTCGCGCGCTCGTGGCGACGCCACCGCGAGAAGCCGCTTTACGAGTACTGAACTATCGAAAGAAAAAGAGGTTTTCTCTACCGCACTGTGCCCTTTTGTCTTCGTAGACTTCTTCATGTGGTATAATTTATAGCAAACACTGCTCAAATAGTCAAAGTCACGCGATTATGTGAAATTTCAAATTACGAGATTTATGATCTTGCCCGGTATGTACACAATGCGCACTGGCTCTTTACCGAAAAGAGCATTGACAACGTTTGGAAGTGCTCGAGCTGTTGCAACTGCTTCAGCTTCGGAAATGTTTTTGGCGAGCGTCAGTAAACCACGCCTTTTGCCATTCACTTGCACGACAACTTCTTGTTCGGCAGTAATCGCGAGCACGATAACAGGCCATGACTGCTGGTGCACCGAGCCCTCCTTGCCAAGTTTCTCCCAAAGGTCTTCGGCGAGATGCGGCGCGAAAGGCGAAAGCATAATAACGAGTTCTGCAAGCACGGTTTTCGGAATACTCGGAATTTTCTCTAGCTCGTTTATGAGGATCATAAACGCCGCAATGGCCGTATTAAATTTAAATCGATCACTGTCTTCGGCAATCTTTAATTGTGCACGCGCGATGGACTGTGAGAGAATATGTGAAACATCATCGAACGTGGACTTGCAATGTTTCTCAACGAGGCTCGTAACTCGTTCGAGAAATTTACGCATGGAAGCAACACCCTCCAAACTCCAAGGATAACTCCCAGGTTCATTGTATGGACCAATAAAAGCGAGGTAAATTCGTACGGCATCAGCGCCATATTTTTGTACAAACTCATCTGGATTCACCACGTTCCCTTTCGACTTACTCATCTTTTGCCCATCAGGACCCATGATGAGCCCGCGATTAAAACGCTCTATAAACGGCTCTTCGACTGGTACAAGCGCAAGATCGTATAACGCTTTCATAAAGAAACGTGCATAGAGAAGATGCATTGTTGTGTGCTCGCTTCCACCCGAGTAACGACTTATCGGCAACCATTTTTTCATGAGCGTAGCGTCAGAAAACTTATGCGCATCTTTCGAATCGAGATAGCGGAGGAAATACCAGGAAGAATCTACAAAGGTATCGAGCGTATCGTACTCAGGTGTCCAACCATCACCGAATATCCGCCTTACGCGCTCCTTAAGCTCTATTGAAGATGCAAGCGGTGCCTCGCCTGTTGGCTTGAAATCAACATCGGTCGGCAAAAGCCACGGTAAATGTTCAGCTGGAACCACATGGGGATTTCCTTCTGGGTCATACACAATCGGTATCGGGCAACCCCAGTACCGCTGACGACTCACGAGCCAGTCACGTATACGGTATTGTGTCACACGCCTGCCACCCACATGAGCGACTATATCCCATCTTGCCTCATCACTATTGCGACCATTGAACTCAGCAGAATTCATGAGGATACCTGGCCCAGTGTATGCGCCATTACCAGTAGAATACCGCTGCCAAATGAGCTTAATGTCCGGAGGTGTGATAAATGATTCAACCTCTTCACGAGATACCCATTCAATATCATGTATCGTTCTTTCTTCTTTAGAAACCTCATCTTGTTCGCCATCCTCAAGTTCAAAATAGGCTCCTTGAAATTCTGCCCAGCGATTTACTTTTTTATTGACGTGATAAAATTGAACGCTGATTGAATCACCGATTCTTCTCACAAATCGCGCGTGCCTGAAACCCGTTTCCTCTTGTATCTCCCTCTTCCCTGCCATCTCAATGTCTTCCCCATCAAGCCCGCCGGTTACGAATCCCCGCCAAGGAACACTTTTCCATCTGACACATAGAAACTTATCCTCGCTCCAATGCTTTATGACGCATACTACCGCCGCTCGTTTCTCAAGAGGCATATCCAAGTGCACCGCGTCGATACCTCTGGTACGAACAAAAAGCTGTTGCACCACGTGTTTAATTGGTAAGTGCATCTTCTCGGCGAACTCAAAATCACGTTCGTCATGAGCTGGAACTGCCATCACCGCACCGGTGCCGTACGAACCGAGAACGTAGTCAGCAACGTAAATCGGAACTTCTTCTCCAGTCGCTGGATTAATCGCCAAGACGCCAACAAGTCTCACGCCAGTTTTCTTCCTATTCTCACTACGTTCCCGCTCAGTCTTCCCCGCTGTTACACTGACGTATTCCTCAACCTTTTTTTCATTTGAACCACCGATGAGCGCCAGGGATGAGACGAGGGCATGTTCGGGCGCGAGTACGACATAGGTTGCACCAAAAACCGTTTCTGGACGTGTTGTGAACACCTTGATTTTTTCATCACGTCCTGCAATTGGAAACTCTAGGTATGCACCCTCGCTTTTGCCGATCCACGCACGTTGTGCTTCCTTGATTTCCTCACGCCATGGTAGTGTTTCGAGGCCGATAAGTAGCCGTTCGGCATACGCAGTAATTTTAAGAAACCATTGCGTGAGCCATTTTTCCTCTACGACTGTGCCGCAACGCTCACAGTGCCCATCGATGACCTGTTCGTTCGCGAGAACCGTCTGATCCTTGGGACACCATTTCACTGCCGCTTCACGGCGCTCGGCAAGTCCCTGCTCAAACAATTTTGCGAAAAGCCATTGCGTCCATTGATAGTAACCGGGGTCACAAGTAAGAACTTCTTTAGACCAGTCGAAGGACGCACCCATTGTAGCGAGCTGCGCACGCATACGCGCTATGTTTTTATACGTCCACTCCAATGGGTCGAGACCGTGCTTTATCGCAGCGTTTTCGGCAGGTAACCCGAACGCGTCAAACCCGATCGGAAAAAATACGTTCTTTCCACGCAAGCGAAGCATCCGCGCATAAATGTCAGTAACAGAAAAGGCATACCAGTGACCGACGTGAAGATCTCCCGAAGGATACGGGAATTCAACGAGAAGATAGTAAAGTTCTTTTGATTCTTCTAAAAGGTCAGTGTGATAAAGATCAAGGGTTGCCCATTTCTCTTTAGCCTTTTTTTCAATTTCTTTATGATCGTAAGCCATATTTGCTAAAACCTAATCTCTCCATGCCATGGGAATCAAGCCGCTAATCACTGAAACGACGCCAACCGATATAAAGTAGTATCATGAGGCCAATCGCTGTGATAATGAGGCGAGTCCAATTTCCCGCCATATTCCAATAAGATGCTGCACCTACGATGAGCGCCAAAACGCCACCGTACGAAAGACCAGAAGAAACTATCGAAGAACCAATTGGAATAAAGCCCGTGATGAGAGCAGCGATGCCAAGACCGATCATGAGGGTAAAAGCGTGGAGTGCGTGCTGCTCACTTGCGGTTTGATACAGCATCTGACATTCGGCTTGTGATGCTTCGGCCATCGGTTGTGGCACTGGACAGTAACTATTGTATTGGGGCATTGGATACACGAGCGCAAGTATCGCGTTGAAAAAAATATTGAGGATAACGACAATGCCAAGCAAAAGTGCGAAACGAACAAATTTTGGTTGACGCGACGATACCATGGGTGCCGCTGACTCCATAGGAATATATGGTACCATTATATTGACTAACCGTGGAGGAAAACAATGACATCCCCATCTTTAACAATATAATTTTTCCCTTCGGTACGGACCTTCGCGGTTTCGCGTGCAGCGACCCAACTGCCAGCAGAAAGAAGGTCGTTCGTAGTGATGACCTCTGCACGAATGAATTTTTCTGCAAAATCGTTATGGATTGCAGCACCCGCAGTGGGAGCGGTACTGCCGACGGGAATCGTCCATGCGCGCGTCTCGTCAGCGCCTGTGGTGAAGAATGAGATGAGGCCGAGCGTATCGTACGCGCCGCGAATAAGTCCAGCGAGACCGTCGTCTGGCACGCCAAGTTCCTGACGGAATCCGGTGCGGTCTTCATCCGCAACATCGTTCAGTTCATGTTCCGTCACAGCATCCAAGAATATATAACGCGCATCGAGTGAGCGGATGAGTTCGTATGCGCGCGCCGCGCGGCCGTCAGCGAGCTCATCGAGATTGTGCCCGCCGCCTTTCTTGTTCAATGCATACAATATCGGCTTCATCGTGAGAAGATTCAGATGCGCAACAGACTTCCTCTCATCGTCGGTGAGTCCAGTATGAAACGCGAGTTTCCCGGCCGCGAAGCCCTGCATGAGCTTGACGAGCGCGACGTCCTCAGCCATAGCCTCCTTGGAACCTATTTTGATATCCCGAGCAAGCTTGTCGCGACGCTTCCTAACCTGTTCCGCATCCGCAAGCACGAGTTCGAGATTTATGACCTCTATGTCTTTATAAGGCTCGATAGCCTCCTCGACGTGCAATACGCTCGGATCGTCAAAAAAACGAACGACTTGCAGAATCGCATCCGTTTCGCGGATGTTCGCGAGGAATTGATTCCCCAATCCTTCGCCTTGAGCAGCGCCCTTCACCAAGCCCGCGATGTCAACGAACTCTATCACCGCCGGGATTATCTTCTCGCTCGCGGAGAATTTCGCAAGCATATCGAGCCGCGCGTCGGGTACGCCGACAACACCAACCGAGGGATCGATCGTGCAGAAGGGATAATTTTCCGCCGGTACAGAGGCCTTTGTGAGCGCATTAAAAAGCGTAGATTTCCCCACGTTCGGTAATCCAACGATTCCTATCTTTAGTTTTGTATCAGCCATTAGTTATTACCGGAATGTATTTGAACACCTGCAACTGCTACTAGGTGCCAATGATTTCTTCTACGGTATCAAAGCACTATTGCTCGTTTCTTAACAAAATTCAAGCTACGTAGCCTGACTCTCCCTTACCTCTCATTTTTGCATAAGTCTGGCGAGATCTGTGCGATATTTTTTCATTACTTCCATTGCGGCCTTCATCTCGCTTTCACCGCCTTTCTTGCGGCGTTCAATTTCCTCCCCAATTTTCTTAAAAAGCTGTGGGTCCTTTGAAACAAGCGCTGTCATTTGTTCACGTTGCGCTTCCGGCATATCCCGCAGCTTCCACTTTGCATATCGATTAAGAAGGAAATTTTGAATTGACATGCGGTAAGTTTAGGAAAGATTTTGACGCAAACGAAATCCGCGTATAGTGCGCACGGTAAAATAAAGAGCTGTGAGAGAGAGGAGGGCGAGCGCTTCGATATAAGTGAAAGATGGATTGAAGACACTCATTCCTTCGCGATAGTGATCGACGGCCGATATCCCGAAAATAAACGTGCCTGCAAC
>DAICZX010000075.1 GCA_027310925.1 Candidatus Parcubacteria bacterium | reverse complement strand
TCCCACTGCTGTGAAGCAGGACCCGCGAGGGCCTGTGGAGCGCTGGGAAGAGAGAATGTTGGCATGAGTAATCGCAAAGCACGTGAAAACCGTGCTCCCCGCAAATCCAAGGTTTCCTCCGCAACGAAAGTCGGCGGAGGGTTAGGCGATCCTTAGGCGATGGCGAAAGCCGCAGCTGAATGGGTAGCCGGTTAATATTCCGGCCCTTCCGCATAATTCGATGGGGGGACGAAGTACAGTAGATCCAGTGTCTTAATGGTTTGGCATTTCTGACCGCAAGCGGTGTCCAGGCAAATCCGGGCACCTGCCTTTAATGGCGTCTCCAGGGTAGGAATTACTTAGGTCTTTTGACCGGAGAAGTGGATCGAGCGTGCTTCCGAGAAAATCCTCTAAGATTAGTTATGTGGAAATCGTACCGTAAACCGCCACTGGTGGATGAGGCGAGCAGCCTCAGGGGAACGGGTGATTTTTCGTTAAGGAACTCGGCAAACAAGCTAGGCGTAACTTCGGGATAAGCCTTGCCCGCCCAAACTTCTCTTCGGAGAAGAATGTCGGCGGGCCGCAGCTAAAGTTTCTCGGGTGACTGTTTACCAAAGACACAACTCCCTGCGAACTCGCAAGAGGATGTATAGGGGGTGACGCCTGACCGATGCGAGAAGGTTAACGGCGGGGGTGCGTGCCGCAAGGTGCGTGCTCACTGCCCGAAGCCCTCGTCAATGTCGGCCGTAACTATAACGGTCCAAAGGTAGCGCAATTCCTTTCCGGGTAAGTTCCGGAGCGCATGAGTGGCGTAACGACCTGAGAACTGTCTCAACGAAAAGCCCGATGAAAATGCGACACCCGTGAAGACGCGGGTTACTGGCAGCAAGACGAAAAGACCCCGGAAGCTTTACTGTAGTTTGATATTGGCATTAATTTCTTGGTGCGTAGCGTAGTGGGTAGGATTTGAAGTTCTGGTTTCGGCTAGGATGGATCCAACAATGAAACACCCATCTCTTAGAGATTAATGTCTAACCCCCAGGGCAAAAACCTGGAGGGACAGTGTCTGACGGGCAGTTTTTCTGGGGCAGAACCCTCCTAAAAAGTAATGGAGGGGCCTATTAAGGTCAGCTTGGCGCGGATGGACATCGCGCCTAAAGTGCAAAAGCAAAAGCTGGCTTGACTGCAAGGCCTACAAGCCGCGCAGGCGCGAAAGCGGAGTTTAGCGACCCGACCGTCCTTTATAGAAAGGCGGGAGATACCGGACAAAAGTTACTCCGGGGATAACAGGCTAGTGAGATCCGAGAGTCCCTATCGACGATCTCGCTCGGCACCTCGATGTCGGCTCACCACATCCCGGGACTGGAGAAGGCCCCAAGGGTTTGGCTGTTCGCCAATTAAAGTGGTACGTGAGCTGGGTTCAAACCGTCGTGAGACAGGTTAGTCTCTATCTGCTGTCAGCGTGAGTGTTTGAGGGAAGTCGACCCTAGTAAGCAAAATTGCTACTTCAGGAAGTAATTCCTGATGACAATGCGGCTAATAACGGTGGACTCTTTAGCGGATTTGGTTCGTTGATAGCCATTTTTACAACATCGGTCCAGTAAAAATGGTACAATTACTTGAGGACCAGAAACGCATAAAGACAATACCGTGGGAAGTCGATCTAAAACTAATTTAGCCTACATCGCCGGATTTTTAGACGGTGATGGCAGTCTAATGCTTCAAATTAAGAAGCGAAAAGATGGCCGGACGAAATATCGGTTCATGTGCACGATCTGTTTTTATCAAGACAGCCGGCATGAAAAACCGCTCCATTTCATCCGCGAAGTTCTTGGGATTGGGTACGTTTCTAAGAGAAACGATGGCATGAGCGAATTGCGTATAAACGGATTCGCCCAAGTCAACCAAATAATCCGAGAACTTTTACCCTTCATTCGTTTCAAGAAACTTCAGGCGGAAGCTCTTTATAAAGCCTCGGGAATCCTTAAGGAATCCCGCAAGCTTACGCAGAGCGACCTATTGAAGCTAATCGATTGCATATTCGTCATTCAGACGGAAAACTATGCGTCGAGAAGCAAAAAGACGAAAGAAGAGCTTAAGAAAGTTTTAGGTTTGACCCCGTAACGACTGGATTTCGCCTACGGGCGAATGAAGATGGCGCTTTCGAGCGTCATAATACGCCGCCCCCGCCCAAAACTATGCGATAGCATTGTTGGCGGGTGAAGATATAGTCTGCGCACGCAGTGATGCGTGATTACGCGACGAGAGGACCGGGTTGAACGAACCGCTGGTGTACCGGCTTTGCCACCAGGTGAATTGCCGGGTAGCTATGTTCGGACGGGATAAGCGCTGAAAGCATCTAAGCGCGAAGCCTCTCCCAAGATTAGACACTATGAACTCCTGGAAGACTACCAGGTTGATAGGCTCTAGGTGTAAGAACAGCAATGTTTTTAGCCGAGGAGTACTAATATGTTCAACGATTCACTTTACGCTCATTGGCGCACATTAATTTCTATCTCAAAAAGCCGACCTGTGCCGATTTTGTTCCCGAATTAATGAGGGATAACAAAATCGAGCATCCCGCAACGTGCGGGACAACGTCGGCCCAAAAGGGAGTTTTTGTTTGTCGGTGTTTAACCTAAGCGTGGCCCACCTCATCCATTCCGAACTGAGAAGTGAAAGCGCTTAGGCCTGATGATACTAACCGTTAGGTTGGGAAAGTAGGGTACGCCGGCATACAAAAGCTCCTTTTCTATTTTCTGCTACGCAGAAAATATCCTGAGCCGCGTCGAAGGATTGTTTTCACTTGTTCCTTATTTCTGCTATAGCCTGGGTAAGTGACGTAGACGGGGATGATGCTGATTTTTGATAGCTTGACGCAATAGTATAAATACGCTATAATCTAGGCAGAAAATCGAGAATTACATATTAGCAATACTCCTTTAGAATGTTTGGTTATTTCACTGAGGTCGTGATTTGATCGCGGCTTGAGTGAAATAACTAAATCGAAAAGGGAGGTTAAAGTGAAGATCCTTGTTGTTGATGATACGCAGCTGCATCTTGATGCAGCAAAATATCAGCTAGGCTCCGCCAATGAGTTGGTTCTGTCCTCAACTTTCAATGAAGCGAGACAAATGATGTGGGATAGAGAGCATGGCAAGTTCGTATGTGACTTCGACGTGGTGCTTACGGATTTTCTTATGCCAGCAGAAAAGCATGGCCTTGAGCACTCCGACGAATTCCGAGGGCAACAAATGCCATACGGGCTAATACTTGCCCTGATAGCGCTTACTGCTTCACCCACGGTTAAGGTTGTGGTGGCCTCCGCAGGAGTGAGTCATCACGACCATCCTATGGCATGGGCAGTGGACACGCTGAATAATGTTGAGTTTATGGGTAGGTTTAAATTACTTATAAGCTACCGCACTAATGCCCCAACAAGAGCAGTCATCCTTGATAAGCCCTGTCCTCACTGCGACAAAGGAAAACGCCAACGAGTGGATGGATCGACTTATGACTGCGTCTATTGCGACGGCATTGGTAAGGAAATATTCCACGCCAAGGATTGGGCTAAGATCCTCGATGATCTACTCGCAATGAAATAAAGTGTGGATGAAGGTGACTGCTTCTCGCCCGGGATTTGAGGCTGTAAATATATAGCCCGAAAATTCAAGGCCGTAATTTATATGGCCAGAAGCAATTAGGTGTTCGACCGCCGTCCGAATGGATAGGCGGTCTTTTATTTTTCATAATTTTCGTTTGCGCTATACTGAATACCGATGATCAAATACTTGAGCGGACAGAATCTGAAAAAAAACTCCGGGAAAACGTGTCTTTTGCGCGTGGACTTGAACGTGGAGCAGGGAATGCCGCTGGACTCATACCGCCTGGAAGCGGTCCTGCCGACCATTAAGCTGCTTTTGAAAAATAAGGTGAGGGTGGTTCTTTTAAGCCATCGCGGGCGGCCTGATGTACGAGATAAGAAACAAGCGGCGAGGGATAAGGACGCGCTATCGCTTTTGCCTTTCGCGCCGATTTTTGCGAAAAAGCTTCAAACGCCAGTGGCTTTTATTGAAGTGGCTCGGCGGGGAGCGCTTAAAAAAGCCGTTGAGAAGTCAGTGGATCACTTGGGCCTGGGTGAGACCCTGCGGTTTTTCTAAGGTGAAGATACTACCGACCCGTCGTTCGCGCGCGAGCTGGCCAAGTGCGGCGACTTTTACGTGAACGACGCCTTTGCCGTTTCGCACCGGGCGAATGCTTCGGTCTGCGCCATTACGAAATACCTGCCGTCGTACGCCGGTCTTTTGATGGAAAAAGAGCTCAAGAATTTGGGTGATATAATTGATTACACCAAGCATCCGTTTACGCTCATCATCGGTGGAGCGAAGATATC
>DAICZX010000061.1 GCA_027310925.1 Candidatus Parcubacteria bacterium | reverse complement strand
AATGCCACTTCCTTCTCTCTGGATAACAGCATTGGGACGAGTACTTCGGTTGAAGGAGGATCAATCACAACCCCTGCAGTCACTGCTACCACCACCTATACCGGTACAGCCTCGAGTACTGGCGGATCCGCCACTTGTACGGCGACTGTGGGGATAGCGACAACGACACCAAATTCGTCTACCTGACCTCTTGTTTAGGGTATGTATTTTATGCATAGGTGTCGTCTGCCCCTATCGCACTCACTCAAGATCGTCGTGTTCCTTTTCTGTAGCAGCCTCTTTTTTTTTAGCATTGGCGTCTCACCAGCATTAGCGGCGACAAAATTCATCCAAACTTTCGCGTTATATTATAACGTCGGATATGGAAGTAATATATCTGCCGCCTCGACAACTCTTCTTGAGAATTTTGATCTCATTGATACGTCCCGGATACTCGCCGCCAACGGTTCGGGTATCTGGTCCACAATTAAAGCTGCTGACCCCAATGCTGATATTTATCTATACGAGTTAGGGCCGCAGGATTATATAAACGAGGACTCCTTGCCACAAGTAAACCTAAATTCTATCGCTCGATACAGTGTTGTTCCAAGCAGCAGTACGTTAGCGAGTCTTAATGGAAGTTATCCAGGTCTGTTCCTGTTCGATTCAGGAGGGAACAGGATTTATCTTGATGGAAGTCCAAATGAATACCAGATGGATTTTGGTTCGACTACTTATCAGGCCTATTGGCTCAAGGCGGTTGACGAAGATGTTGTTAGCAAACCATGGGTTGCTGACGGGATTTTCGTCGATAATTGTAATCCAACAATTCCTGGTCTCAGCGGCACTCCGACCGCGTATCCAACGGATTCTGCGTGGTCGGCCGGCATGCTTTCCTTTGTGGACGCTATCACGGTCGGATTGCATGGATATGGCCAAAAAGTGTGGTGCAACATGGGTTCGACCGATAATCCTGTAGGTAGTGCAATGTGGCAGACGTTGGATAAAAGCGCCAACCATCCAGATGTTCTCATGGAAGAGGGAGCGTTTGCTGCGTCTTGGGGCAATAATGACGTCTATTTCTTTCCAGAAGAACAGTGGGTTAGCCAAGTTAATACCGAATACGCGATGCGGAATATAAAGGTTGCAATGTTAGGAAACACCAAACTCCCGGAGGGAGGAAGTGGAACGGATAACCTCGGTAAACCGGTAACATTCTGGCAGGCTTTTTACTACGCGTTAGGCTCATTTCTGCTTGGTAAAAATGACGTATACAACAATGACTATTTTAGTTTTTATCCCTTATATTCAATTTCCACTGATCAAGGTCCTTGGTGGTATGACGAATACAGCGATATAAATCTTGGGGAAGCTATCGGGCCTTATACGATGTCAGTCGATAACGGTGTCGATATATATTGGCGCGAATTCCAGAAAGGATACGTGGTTGTCAACCCAACGCCGAATAACGTAGCGGCATGGGCGATACCGGAGCCAAGCCAACAAATAACTCATGACGATCTTCTTGCATCTCCCAGTTCCATTCCGGTCGTAACAAGTATTGCGCTGAATAGTCACAGTGCAGCAATTTTGCTCAAGGCGACACTTCCACCCACCGTTCCTACAGGTCTCGCTGCTTCTACTGTCTCTTCTTCACAAGTTAATCTCTCCTGGATCGCCTCCACCGATAACGTGGCCGTGGCCGGATACAAAATATTCAGGAACGGCATCCAGATTGCCACTACCGTGAATACATCGTATTCAGACACCGGCCTCACATCTTCCACTGCATATCCATACACCGTCGCCGCTTATGACGCAGTAGGAAATACTTCAGTGCAATCGTCAGTTGTTTCTGCAACTACCCAGTCACGAACAACAGTCTCGACATCCCCTCAGGGCTGCACCGGAGGTTCTCCCGCACTTTCGCAATCCTGTACCTATACGCCACCTGCCGTCTCATCTCCTTCAAGCGGTAGTCCCTATTCGCAACCCCCTGTTGTTTCGGGCGGAGGAGGGAGCAGTTATTCAGGCGGAGGCGGCTCCTTCTCCGGAGGCTCTTCCGGTGGGGCAATTCCGTCCGTCAGTCCCTCGACTCCTTCAAGCGGAGGCGTCACTTCTCCCGCATCCTCACCCGCTGCTTCCGGCCTCACGAACGCCCAAGTCCAATCCATCCTCGCTCTTCTTTCTTCCTTCGGAGCCGACAACGCTACGATTGCGAGAATCAGCGCTGTTCTCACGGGTTCCTCCCCGGCGTCGTCTGAAACAAGTACGTCATCTTCCTTAACCCCCGCCACGTCACAGTCATTCCCCGGCACGCTCTCTTTTGGAGAACGAAACGCACACGTGATCGCACTCCAGCAAGAACTCATCACCCTCGGTCTCCTCGCCCCCTCCTACGACACCGGCTACTACGGTCCTTTCACCGAGCGCGCCGTTGAAACCTTTCAAGCCTCCCACAACATCGTCTCCTCAGGCACCCCCTTTACCACCGGGTATGGCCTAGTGGGGCCGAGAACGTGGGAGGAGTTGCAGGTGGTGGGGATGTGATGAGGGAATGGACGTTCTATATTTTTGCTGAGTACGCGAGGTGAGCGTATACTGTGGTGCATGAGACAGTCAAAGCTCTTCACCAAGACTCGTCGTGAGCCACCTGCAGACGAGGTCGCAAAAAATGCTCAACTTTTAGTGCGTGCTGGTTATATCCATAAAGAGATGGCGGGCGTGTATGACTTTCTTCCACTCGGGTTGCGTACGCTTAATAAAATCATCGGTATTATCCGCGAGGAAATGAACGCAATTGACGGAGAAGAGGTGTTTCTTTCTACTTTACAAGATCCGAAGATTTGGGAAAAGAGTGGCCGTTGGGACGATGATGTTGTCGATGTGTGGTTTAAGACGCGGTTAAAAAATGGCAATGAACTCGGTCTCGGTAATACGCACGAGGAAGCGCTTACGGCGCTCATGTCCGAACATATTGCTTCATATAAAGATTTGCCACGCTATGTTTACCAATTTCAAAACAAATTCCGTAACGAGACACGTGCGAAGTCCGGCATTATGCGCGCTCGAGAGTTCATTATGAAAGATCTCTACTCATTCTCGAAAGACAGCGCGAGCCATAACGAGTTTTACGAGAAAGTTGCTGGTGCCTATGAGAATATTTTCGAGCGTGTCGGTATCGGTGCGAAAACTTATCGTACTTTTGCTTCGGGAGGTTCTTTTAGTAAGTATTCACACGAATATCAGACTGTTTGCACTGCGGGTGAGGACACGATTTATATCGACAGCACGAAACGGCTTGCATTGAATAAGGAGGTATACGATGACACAGAAGTGTATGCGGTCACCGGCATGGATAAGGAAAGTCTTACGGAAGCTAAGGCAATTGAAGTCGGAAATATTTTTACACTGGGTACACGGTTTTCTGAGGCACTCGGCCTTTCATACAAGGATGTAGAAGGGAGGTCGGTTCCAGTCTTCATGGGAAGTTATGGCATTGGTCCAGGACGTCTAATGGGCGCGATTGTCGAGCTCACGGCTGACGAGAAGGGTCTTGTTTGGCCAGAGGCGGTTGCACCGTTCTCCGTGCATCTCGTGTCTCTAGGGCAGACGGACGATGAAATAAAAAAAATGGCAGATGCTCTGTATTCCGATTTGGTAAACGCGGGCATCGACGTCCTCTATGACGATCGTGATTTGCGCGCTGGCGAGAAATTTGTAGAAAGCGATCTGCTCGGTATCCCGCGCCGTATCGTAGTGGGTAAGAACGCAGTTGCGACCGGTGCATTTGAAATTATTGAGCGTGCGACCGGGGCCGTCATGAAGAGATCGCGCGCGGAACTTCTCACGAAATAATATGGCACGATTTTCAAGAAATCTGATCTTCAGCAACGACATCGCGATTGATCTCGGGACGGCCAACACGCTTGTCTACGTGCGTGGCCGCGGAGTGGTCCTCAATGAGCCATCAGTGGTGGCTGTTAACGATAAAACTCACCAGGTCGTTGCGGTAGGCAAGGAGGCGAAGACGATGATCGGTAAAACACCAGCTCATGTCCGTACCGTTCGTCCGCTTTCGCATGGTGTCATTTCCGATTTCGAGGTGACTGAGGAACTTCTTACGTATCTCATCAATAAAGCTCAGAACGGACGTGCACGAATGTTTGGTCCGCGTGTCGTGATTGGTGTACCAACAGGGGTAACCAACGTGCAGAGTCGTGCGGTCCGAGATGCGGCTAAAAATGCAGGTGCACGCGAAGCAATTATTATCGAAGAAGCCGTTGCAGGTGCCATTGGAGCGAAGTTGCCGATCGCTGAGGCTATCGGCACGATGGTACTCGACATTGGTGGCGGTACGACCGACATTGCCGTTATCGCGCTCAAGGGCGTTGTTGCCGCGAAGAGTTCGCATGTCGCTGGAGATCGTTTCAATGAGAACATCACCGATTATGTTCGTAGTGAATTCAAGCTTGGCATTGGCGAGCGAACCGCCGAGGATGTCAAAATAGGGATTGGCGCGGTCGTGCCTCTTACCGAAACACTTTCACGAAATGTGCGTGGTCGTGATTTTGCGACTGGATTGCCGCGCGAGATAGCGCTTACAGATGCGCATGTCCGTGAGGCCATTGCGCCATCTCTCGAAACGCTCATGGATGCGATGAAAGAGGTTATTGAGGCGACGCCGCCAGAACTTCTTTCTGACGTACTTGAGCGTGGAGTAACGGTTTTCGGTGGCGGGGCACTTTTGCGAGGATTGCCACAAGTGCTTGCGAAGATGCTCGGGGTGCCCGTGCGGATCGCGCCAGACCCGCTCACTGCGGTGGTACGTGGTGCAGGTATCGTGACCGAGGATCCGGCGTCCTACACAGATTTTTTCATCGATGAAGAAGACATTCTTAGCGAAACGTAACGCACTTTTGTCATTCACGAGTATCTCGTGGAGTGGCTTCGCGCTCATCATTGTCATACTCCTTTTTCTGGTGCGATTTTTTGCACCGAATCTTTTTTGGCAAATGCTCGCGCCAGTCTTCCACGGTGCAGATTCACTTGCGACCGAAAGCCACGCGTTCTTCTCCGGTTTTGGAAATAATGCAAAGCTTTCCCTTCAGAACGAGAGTTTGATGAACGAGAACATGGCGCTCGCGAACGAAAATCAGGCGTTACTTCAGAAGGAAGCTAGTCTTGAGGCATTGCTCGGATCCTCCACTTCGGGGAAAAACATGGCGCCTGAAATTCTCGCGGGTGTTGTTGCTCGTCCACCAGAAATCCCGTATGACACTCTCGTGCTCGCTGCGGGCGCTCGGGCAGGTGTTGCGCTCGGGCAGGAGGTGTTCGGTGCGGGTGACGTGCCGATAGGCATAATTTCTACGGTTTTTGCAGATTTTTCCCGCGCAACACTCTTTTCTTCGCCGGGCGTTAGAATTGCCGGTTGGGCTGGTCCAGCGAACATGCCACTCACCATTACAGGATCTGGTGCGGGTACCATGAGTGCGACACTCCCACGCTCCGCAGGTGTCGCCGTTGGCGACACGGTATTTGGCCCCGGTCCAGGAATGCTTCCGATCGGCAGAGTTATTCGCATTGATGGCGACTCATCATCGCCATCAGTTACGCTCCGCATCACACCGGCACTCGACCTATTTTCAGTCTCCTGGGTCACTGTGCGTGGTGCGAGCGTTGCGTTGCTTAACGCGCTTTCACAGGCAACCTCAACTTTGCCATGACGCGTATGATGCTCGCATGTTCCGCCATTATTTCCACAATATTTTTCCCGTGGCCGTTTACGGCCCTTCTCGCGCTCGCCTCTTCACCCGTTGAGCCGCTTTTACCGCTCGCGGTCGGCATATTCATGGACACGCTTTATTACACGCCGTCTATGAGGATGCCCCCATTTTTCGTGATAATCGGTGCTATTGCGACCATTATCGCGTTTTTCGTGCGTAATCGAATCAGGACAGGTATCATCAAGAGATGATGTGGCGCCGTAAGCAGCGAAAAGACCCTGAAATAGCTCCCGATGAAATATTTCTTGACGCGGCAAATATATCTGACTTCGATCGTGCACGTTTTGAAGGACGACTTGAAAAACCCCTTCCGCAAAGAACGTTCTTTTCGCTCATAGGCGTACTCATAATCTTCATCCTCATCCTCGCCGTTCGTGCAGGGGATCTCGAGATAGTTAATGGTGCCGCTTTCGCTGCTGAAAGTGCGCATAACAATCTCATGGCCACGACGATTTTTGCGTCGCGCGGCGTCATTACTGACATGCACGGTGTTGTGCTTGCTGATAATGTTGAGAAGTCAGACGGTAATGCTGTGAGGAATTACCCGGTTCCTTCTTTGAGCCAGATCATCGGATATGTTTCGTATCCGAAAAAGGATGCAAATGGTATCTATTACGATACAAAAGAGGCTGGCGTTACAGGGCTCGAAGCTGAGTACAATTCGCTTCTTGCCGGAAAGAATGGGGAATTACTTACAGAGGTGAATGCGCTTGGTCAAGTTCGTTCGCAAGGAATCGTTGTTCCAGCAAAGGACGGAAGCAATATCCAATTAACAATTGACGCAAATCTGGAACAACTTTTCGCACAGGCGCTTGAGAATGTTGCAACCAATCAGCATTTCGTTGCTGGCGGAGGCGTCATTATGGACGTTCACACGGGAGCTGTGCGTGCGATCGTCTCATACCCGAGCTACGACTCAAATGTTATGGCAAGTGGTAGTCCTGCGAGTACTATCGCACTTTATAACAGCGATCCGGGAGACCCGTTCCTAGATCACGCAATACAAGGCTATACGCCCGGTTCCATCGTTAAGCCATTCATTGCTTCGGGGGCGCTTACAGACGGAATCATTACACCAAATACAATTATTGATGACAAGGGCTTTCTTTCAATTCCTGATCCATATAACCCAGGTAAGGATTTTATTTTTAAGGGTTGGAGAGCACTTGGCCCAGTCAATGTGGAGAAGGCAATCGCGTGGTCCTCAGATATATTTTTTTATACGGTAGGTGGTGGTTTTGGTAGCCAGAAAGGTCTCGGTATCGATCGACTTGATTACTGGTATCACCAGTTCGGTTTCGGGAGTCCAACGGGCATCGACTTGCCGAACGAGGCGAGCGGGATTATTCCGACCCCCGCATGGAAGCAAGCAGTTTTCCATGAGCCTTGGTACCTTGGTAACACATACGACACTTCAATCGGACAATACTCAGTGCAGGTAACGCCAATACAGATGGCGCGTGCGACTGCTGCGCTAGCGAATGGTGGAAAACTCTTTACCCCGACATTACTTGCAGGGAAGGTGCCTGTATACACGACAGTGCCTGTCAACGCAAATCTGCTTCCATTTGTGCGTGCGGGAATGCGTGATGGGGTGACAAGCGCTCTCGCCCACGCAATCAATCTGTCCTATCTGACAGTCGCGGCGAAGACTGGTACTGCACAAGTCGGCGCAAATAACCAATACGATAACTCCTGGGCCGAAGGATTCTTCCCCTTTGATAATCCACAATATGCTTTCGCGGTTGTGCTTGAGCGTGGGCCCTCGGGCGCGGGTGAAGAATCCGTAAACGTCATGCAGCAACTTTTTGACGCATTGCATACGGAAAATTCCCCCTATATTGACGGTACGGCGACCAGCACACCATAAGTTATTTTTTCGGTTCCGCTTGATGGGACACGCGCGCTATTGCGTTCTGGGGTGGTATTCACGTACAATGATTTGCACTAGCTATATTACTTAGCCAAATTCCTTTCTAGACATGACTAATGCACAAGATAATACGTTCGTCTCGCAAGAGAAATTTGACGAGATGGTTAAAGAATTGGAGCATCTGAAAACTGTGCGCCGTACCGAGATTGCCAAGAATCTTGAGTACGCTCGCTCCCTCGGCGATCTTTCGGAGAATGCCGAATATCAGGAGGCACGTGATTTACAGGCCGCAACCGAAGAGCGCGTTAAGAAGCTTGAGGAACTTGTGAAATACACAAAGATTTTTACCGATGGAAAAAAGAAGAGCGAAATCGGTTTTAATTCTAAAGTGTCAATCAAGAAAGAGGGGGATTCTTCTATACACGAATATACCATCGTCGGTAGCGAAGAGGCTGACATGCGTGTGAAAAAGCTCTCGCACGTTTCGCCGCTTGGCGCTGCGCTTATGGGGAAGAAGAAGGGTGACATTTTTACTTTTGAGACGCCATCTGGCAAGCAAACGTATACGATTGAGAAAGTGGCGTGATACGATTAGTTCATGCTTTGGGTCGACCGGATAGTTAATGAAATACAGAATACACGCGCGCCACACAACGGGGAAACGTTCCTCATTCGCGATGAAAAAACAATTTCCGGGCGTGTACATGTCGGCAGCATGCGTGGCGTTGCCATCCACGGGCTTATAGCAGAGGTTCTTGCGGAGCGGGGTATTAACAATGAGTTTCGTTTTGAGATCGGAGACCTCGACCCTTTCGACTCAATACCGAGCTATCTCGACATAGAGAAATTTAGGGAGCATCTGGGGAAACCGCTCTATGCAGTTCCGAGCCCTGAGCCCGGTTTCGAAAATTATGCTGAGTATTTCGGTGATGAGTTTATCGCCGTACACAAGAGATCTGGCTTCACACCGAATTATTATCGCGCGACTGAACTCTACCGTTCTGGGAAAATGGATCCGTATATACGTATTGCACTTGAGCATGCGAATGACATACGTCGTATCATGAAAGCGGTCTCGGGATCCGATAAAGATGAGACGTGGTTACCGGTTTCACTCGTATGTGAGAATTGCGAAAAGATGATGACAACACGAGCATACGATTTCGACGGGGAAACAATTGGGTATACTTGCGATAAGAATCCGAATGAAGTGAAGAGTTGTGGTTACTCCGGTCGCGTTACTCCTTGGGGG